>JBCBKN010000452.1:0-2958 GCA_038521775.1 Pseudomonadota bacterium
CCGGCCCAGCTGCGCAACCGGGTGCTCGCAACCAACCCCGACGGCACCTTGGTCGAACCCGATCTGCTGGGCTCGACCATCGAGATCTCGGTTCTGGCGAATGGCCGCGTCGATGGCTATTTCAAGGGCCGGGTGACGATGGATAGCGCCGAGCTCGACAGCAACATCTCGCCCGCCCAGCTGCGGCTGGTGGATGCGCTGCGCGAGGCGGGGGTCGTCGAGACCCGCTTTAACTGGGGGTTCATCACCGGGCCTGACGCGTCGGAGCTGCGGCCCGAGGCGGCAGGTCTGGGCGTGGCCATTCTCGGCTCGCTTTACATGATGATCGTGGTGCTGGTGCTGGCCCTTCCCATCGGGGTGGCCGCCTCGATTTATCTGGAGGAGTTTGCGCCCAAGAACCGCTGGACCGATCTGATCGAGGTCAACATCTCCAACCTCGCTGCGGTGCCCTCCATCGTGTTCGGGATCCTGGGTCTGGCCGTCTTCATCAATTTCGCCGGCCTGCCGCAATCGGCGCCCATCGTCGGCGGGCTGGTGCTGACCCTGATGACGCTGCCCACGATCATCATTGCGACCCGCGCGTCGCTCAAGGCCGTGCCGCCCTCGATCCGCGATGCCGCGCTCGGCGTTGGGGCCTCAAAAATGCAGGCGGTCCTTCATCACGTGCTGCCCCTGGCCGCGCCCGGCATTCTGACCGGCACGATCATCGGGCTGGCCCAGGCGCTGGGTGAGACCGCGCCGCTGATGCTGATCGGCATGGTCGCGTTTGTGCGCGAATATCCCGCCTCGCCGCCTGAGGGTTTCTTCGACCCCGCCTCGGCCCTGCCGGTGCAGGTCTATAACTTCACGCAGCGCGCCGACCCCGCCTTTATCGAGCGGGCCTCGGGCGCCATCATCATCCTGCTGATCTTTCTGTTTGCAATGAACCTGCTGGCGGTGCTGCTGCGTCGTCGGTTTGAGCGGCGCTGGTAAGGGGAGCTGTCCTGGCAATGAGCGAGACAAGCAATGTCGAGTTGGACAAGGCAGCGGGCAACCGCGCGTCCAACCTGGAGACGAAAATCGCCGCGAGCGGCGTGGACGTCTATTACGGCACCAGCCACGCCATCAAGGATGTGAATGTCGACATCCTCGACAAGACGGTCACCGCCTTTATCGGCCCGTCGGGCTGCGGGAAGTCGACCTTCCTGCGCTGCCTGAACCGGATGAACGACACCATCGAGGTGTGCCGCGTGACGGGTGAGATCAAGCTCGACGCCGAGGACATCTACGACAAATCCGTCGATCCGGTGCAGCTGCGCGCCAAGGTCGGGATGGTGTTCCAAAAGCCCAACCCGTTTCCGAAATCGATCTATGACAATGTGGCCTATGGGCCCAAGATCCACGGTCTTTCGTCGGGAAAGTCCGAGCTTGACGGGATCGTGGAGGAATCGCTCAAAAAGGCCGCGATCTGGAACGAGGTGAAAGACCGGCTGGATGCGCCCGGCACCGGGTTGTCGGGCGGTCAGCAGCAGCGTCTGTGCATCGCCCGGGCCATCGCAACGGCGCCCGAGGTTTTGTTGATGGACGAGCCCTGCTCGGCGCTTGACCCCATCGCCACGGCCCAGGTCGAGGAGTTGATCGACGAGCTGCGCACCAATTTCTCGGTGGTCATCGTCACGCACTCCATGCAGCAGGCCGCCCGGGTCAGCCAGAAAACCGCGTTGTTCCATCTTGGCGTGCGGGTCGAATATGACGACACAGGCAAGATTTTCACCAATCCCAGCGACCAGCGCACGCAGGATTACATCACCGGTCGCTTCGGGTAACAACGGCCGCGCCAGGGGGGCGCCAGACCCCCCGGCGCTGCGGAGGATGAGCAGCCATGGCCCCGCATATCGTGACCGCCTTCGACGACGAGTTAATGGCAATCCATGCGCGGATTGCCGAAATGGGCGGGCTGGCCGAAGAGCTGCTGTCACATGCGCTGGAGGCGGTTGAGACCCGCAATGCCTCGCTGGCCGAAGAGGTGATCGGCCGCGACAAGCGTCTGGATTTCTTGGAAGGTGAGGTTGAGCGCCTGACCGTCGAGATGCTGGCCCTGCGCCAGCCGATGGCCCAGGATCTGCGGTTTCTGGTGGCGGCCCTGAAGCTTTCGACCGTGCTGGAACGCATCGGCGATCTGTCCAAAAATATCGCCCAACGCTCAAAGGCGCTGAGCACCGCGCGGCGCATCAATCTCTCCAGCTCGATCGTGCGGATGGGCCAGCAGACGGCCGAACAGCTCAATGAGGTGCTTGACGCCTATACCAGCCGCGACACCGCACTGGCCGTGGCAGTGTGGCGCCGCGATGTGGAAATCGACGAGTTCTACAACTCGCTCTTTCGCGAGCTCGTCACCTATATGATGGAGGATCCGCGGGTCATCGGGCTGGGCTCGCAGCTTCTTTTCATCGCCAAGAACCTGGAGCGCATCGGCGATCACACCACCCATATCGCCGAGCTGATCTACTACATCGTCGAAGGCAGCAAACTCGACGACGACCGGCCAAAGGGCGAACCTCTCTCGCTCGACGGCATTTTGGGATAAGGGAGGAGCCGCTCATGGCAGCGCGGGTGCTCGTGGTCGAGGATGAAGAGTCGCTCAGCGAGCTTCTGAGCTACAATCTGTCCCGGGAAGGCTATAACGTTGGGGTCTCGTCCGATGGCGAGGACGCGCTCATTTCTATCGACGAACAAAAACCCGATTTGATCATCCTCGACTGGATGCTGCCAAAGGTGTCGGGCATCGAGATCGCGCGGCAGCTGCGTGCCCGCGCCCAGACGCGCGAGATCCCGATTATCATCCTGTCGGCGCGCGGGTCGGAGGAGGACCGGGTCCGCGGGCTCGAGATCGGGGCGGATGATTATCTGACCAAGCCCTTCTCGATGACCGAGCTGGTGGCCCGGATCCGCGCTGTGCTGCGCCGGACCCGGCCGACC
>JBCBKN010000453.1:0-2955 GCA_038521775.1 Pseudomonadota bacterium
CAGGGCGCCAGGGTCAACTCCCAACCCGTAAGGAGAGGATGAAGACAACGCTCAAGACTGCGAGCGTGATCCACAGAACAAAGATGAAAAACCGGTTCGGCTCGCCAATTCGGCGTCGCAGATAGACTGACCCGACCGCGAGTATGGCAACGAGGCTGATCAGGTAGACCGGGTTGGCTTCTTCAAACTCATCGCCGAGGTTGCGCCCGAAATAGACTGCAACCGGCGATAGAAACCCCACCCAGATTGGCAGCGATCTGCGGTCTGACATGTTTTTCGCCGCACGAACGGCCGCGTCTACTCCGCCGCGACCTTCCGGGTCTTGATGCGGTCTTCCATCTCGTGCCGGAAATGCCGGATGAGGCCCTGGATCGGCCAGGCCGCGGCATCGCCCAGCGCGCAGATCGTGTGGCCCTCGACCTGTTTGGTGACGTCGAGCAGCATGTCGATCTCCTCGACCGCCGCCTCGCCCTTCACCAGCCGGTCCATCACCCGCATCATCCAGCCCGTGCCCTCACGACAAGGGGTGCATTGCCCGCAGCTTTCATGCTTGTAAAAGGCCGAGAGCCGCCAGATCGCCTTGATCACATCAGTGCTCTGATCCATCACGATCACCGCCGCCGTGCCGAGGCCCGAGCGTTGCTCGCGCAGCCAGTCGAAATCCATGATCGCCTCGTCGCAGACCGGCTTGGGCATGAGCTGGACCGAAGCGCCGCCGGGGATCACCGCCTTGAGATTGTCCCACCCGCCGCGCACCCCGCCGCAATGCTTGTCGATGAGCTCGCGCAGCGGGATCGACATTGCCTCCTCGACCACGCAGGGGCGGTTCACATGGCCCGAGATCGCAAAGATCTTAGTGCCGGTGTTGTTGGGCCGGCCGATGCCGGCGAACCAATCCGCCCCGCGGCGCAGGATCGTGGGCACCACGGCGATCGATTCGACATTGTTGACTGTGGTTGGGCAGCCATAAAGCCCGGTATTGGCGGGAAAGGGCGGCTTGAGGCGCGGCATGCCCTTGCGCCCCTCCAGGCTTTCCAGAAGCGCGGTTTCCTCGCCGCAGATATAGGCCCCTGCCCCGTGATGCAGGTAGAGCTCGAAATCCCAGCCCGAGCCGGAGGCATTCTTGCCGATCAGCCCCGCCTCATAGGCCTCGTCAATCGCGATCTGCAGCGCCTCGCGCTCGCGGATGAACTCGCCGCGGATATAGATATAGCCGGCATTGGCGCCCATCGCGACGCCGGCGATCAGGCAGCCCTCAATGAGCGTGTGCGGATCATGGCGCATGATCTCGCGGTCCTTGCAGGTGCCGGGCTCGGATTCGTCGGCATTGACCACCAGATAGGCCGGGCGGCCATCGCTTTCCTTGGGCATGAAGGACCATTTGAGGCCGGTCGGAAACCCCGCCCCGCCCCGCCCGCGCAGGCCCGATTTCTTCACCTCATCCACGATCGCATCGCGGCCCCGCGCGATCAGCGCGGCGGTGCCGTCCCAATGCCCGCGCGCCCGCGCGCCCGCGAGGCTGCGGTCATGCATCCCATAGAGATTGGTGAAAATCCTATCGGCATCGGCGAGCATGCGTGGCCTCCTTCGCTGCGCGGATGCACCCTATGCCAAGCCATGGCGGCCAGGCCAGAGGGCAAATCGCCTCTGCCTGTGCGCGCACAAAGCGGTCAGGATGAGGCGCGCCAGACCAGAAACAGAACGATCATCGCCCAGGCAAAGGCCCCAAGGGCGATGAAATCGAACAAGAACGCATAGCGCGGCGGCAGCCCGTAGATGCCGCCGAGCCAGGTGGCCAGAAACCAGGCGGGCATGGTCACGAAGATCACGATGGCCGCGAGGCGCGCCTGACGGCGCGGCCCCGGTTTTGCCGGTGGTCTCCGGCTCAGTAGACGTCTCCGTCATCGACCTTTTTGGAGAACTCCGTCTCGCCGCCTTCGGCCAGCAGCTTGGCCTGGGTGACCCATTCGTCGCGGCTGACCCGGCCCTTGAAGCCTTCAAGGTTCTCATCCACCCAGGCGACCTCCTCGGCGGTCCATCCGGCGACCTGGTCGAAATGGTAAAAACCCAGCGTGTGCAGGAGCGCTTCAAGCTTCGGGCCGACGCCCTTGATGCGCTTGAGATCGTCCGGCCCACCCTCACGCGGGCCGTCCAACGCCTCCGGCCGGACCCCGATTTCGGCCGGCGCTGCCGGTTCAGCGGCTTCGGGTTCCGGAGCCGGGGCGGGGGCCGGCGCGGGCTCTGCTGCCGGTTCGGGCGCCGGTGCGGGCGCCGGCGTGACCGGCGGGCTGACGGGTGCCGCCGCAGGTGCCGGGCTTGGCGCAGCGGCGCCATAGGGCACTGGCGTGTCGACCGAGAGCGGCGGCATGGGCGTGGGCGGGTTCGGCACAGGCGGCGCGACCGAGGGCGCCGCGGCCGAGGGCATGCGGGGCGCGGGCACGCGCGGTGCGAGCCAGACCTGGCTGGGCGGGCTCGCCGTGGGTGCCGTGACGGTGCCGGCACTGCCGATCAGTGCCGCGGCAGACGGCGCGCGGGCGACGGGCGATGTATAGCTGCGCGGCGCGGTGCTGGCCTCTGCCGGCGCGGCTTCGCCCGAGCAGAGAACCACCAAAAGCACCAAAAGACCGAACACGCCGATCGGTGCCCAGAAGACCAGTGCGACCAACGGGCTCTGTTCAAGCATAACCGTGGCGAACGCGAGCCCAAGACCGGCAAGCAGCAATCCGATTGTGATCCGGCACTCACTCCATGCCTCCCGATACTGAAGCCGGGCGATCTTCTGGATTATCTCCATTCGGGGTGTCCTCCGTCTTTGCAATACCCGTGTGCTGATCCCTGGGTGCAGCGCAGTTCAGTCGCCTGCTCGGATCTTGATACGCGACAGTCGCACAACCTAGCCCGTCTGTGAACGGGAAACTGTCAAGTATGCCGACCGAGCCCTCCGGAAAGTGTCAG
>JBCBKN010000454.1:0-2950 GCA_038521775.1 Pseudomonadota bacterium
AACGAACACTGCTCTGCGACCGGCTTCAGGGAGAGATCTATGGCAGGACTGCACACCGCTTTGCCCGGCTCAAGACTGCGAGGGACAGCGGCAGGCCTCGCGCTGGTCCTGTCGGCCGCCTTCGGCGCGACCGAAAGCCATGCGGAGGTGCCCGTCACCACCTTCACGCTCGACAATGGCATGGATGTCGTGGTGATCGAGGATCACCGCGCCCCGGTCGTCACGCATATGGTCTGGTACCGCGTCGGCGCGGCCGATGAGCCGCCGGGGAAATCGGGCATCGCGCATTTCCTTGAACATCTGATGTTCAAGGGCACCGATGAGATCCCCGAAGGCGCGTTTTCCAAGATCGTTGCGGCGAATGGTGGGCAGGACAATGCCTTCACCGCACAGGATTACACCGCCTATTTCCAGCGGATCGCGGCCGACCGGCTCGAGATCGTCATGAAGATGGAAGCGGATCGGATGGTCGATCTGGTGCTGAGCGATGCGGTGGTTCTGCCCGAACGCGATGTCGTGCTGGAGGAGCGCAACACCCGCACCGACAACAGCCCGGGCGCGCTTTTCGGTGAGCAGCGGCGCGCCGCACAATATCTCAACCACCCCTATGCGGTGCCGATCATTGGCTGGCGGCACGAGATCGAAGAGCTCGACCGGGCCGATGCGCTGGAGTTTTATGCCGAGCATTACGCGCCCAACAACGCCATTCTGATCGTGGCCGGCGATGTTGCGCCGGAGGAGGTGCGGCGACTGGCCGAGATCCATTATGGCCCGATCGCATCCAACCCCGATCTGCCCGAGCGGGTGCGCCCGCAAGAGCCGCCGCAGACCGCGCCGCGCCGTGTCGTCTATGAGGACGTCAAGGTGCGCGAACCCTATGTGATCCGCACCTATCTGGCGCCCGAACGCAATGCCGGCGATCAGCGCGAGGCCGCGGCGCTGTCGCTTCTGGCCTCGCTTTTGGGCGGGTCCGACATCACCTCGGTCATGGGCCGGACGCTGCAGATCGAGCGCAAGCTCGCGCTGGGCGCCGGTGCCTATTACAGCGCAACCTCGCTCGACCCCTCGATCTTCGGGCTTTACGTCTTTCCCGTGCCGGGGGTGAGCCTGGCCGAGGCCGAGGCCGCGCTTGACGAGGTGATTGCGGAGTTTCTCAAGACCGGTCCCGACCCCGCGCAGCTGGAGCGGGTGCGCAGCCAGATCCGGGCCAGCGAGATCTATGCCCGCGACAGCCAGACCGGGCTTGCGCGCACATATGGCGTGGCGCTGACCAGCGGTCTGACGGTCGAGGATGTGGCGGCCTGGCCCGATGTCCTGCAGTCGATCACCGGTGAAGAGATCACCGCCGCTGCGCGCAATCTCTTTGATCTCAACCGGTCGGTGACCGGCTGGCTGACCGCCCCGATGCCAGAACCGGCCGACGCGGCCGACGCAGATGCCGACGCCCAGACCGATCCCACCGCGCAGGAGGCGACCCAATGATCCGCATCGCGACAGCGGCCTTTATCGCCGCGCTTGGCCTTTTGCCGGCCCAAAAGCCGGCATTTGCCGCGACCGAGATCCAAGAGCTCACCTCGCCCGATGGCCATCTCTTCTGGCTGGTGCCCGAACCCACCATCCCGATCCTGTCGCTGGAAATCAGCTTTGAGGGCGGCGCCTCGCTTGACCCCGAGGGGCAGGAGGGGCGCGCATCGATGGTCATGCGGATGTTGGAAGAGGGGGCCGGCGCCCGCGACGCGGTGGCCTTTGCCGAGGCGCGCGAGGCCCTTGCCGCGCGGATTTCCTTCAGCATCGGCAGCGACGCGGCCTATGTCGGCGCAACCATGCTCAGCGAAAACCGCGATGCGACCATGGCCCTGTTGCGCGAGGCGATGACCGCGCCGCGTTTCGACCAAGAGGCGCTGGAGCGGGTCCGACGGCAATACCTGTCGAGCATCAGCAATGACGCAACCGACCCCGACGCGATCTCATACCGGGTGTTTCGCGACACGCTGCTGGCCGGCGATCCCTATGGCCGGCCCAATGACGGCACGCAGGACAGCATCTCGGCGATCACGCGGGACGATCTGATCGCCGCGCATCGCGAGCTTTTGGTGGCCAGTCGGGCGCGCATCGGGCTTGTCGGCGACATCACCGCCGAGGAGGCCGGCGCGCTGGTCGATGCCCTGCTCGCCGATTTGCCCGAAACCGGCCCCGATCTGCCCGCGCCCTTCGTGCCGGAGATCGCGGGCGGCGTGACCATCGAGGAGTTCGATGCGCCGCAATCGGTGGTTCTGTTCGTGCAGCCGGGCATCGACCGGCATCACCCCGACTTTTTTGCCGTTTATGTGCTCAACCACATCCTGGGCGGCGGCGGCTTCAGCTCGCGGCTGACGATCGAGGTGCGCGAAAAGCGCGGTCTGACCTATGGCGTCTACTCCTACCTTGCGCTCTATGACCGGATGAATCTCTGGATGGGCGGGGTCTCGACGGCCAATGAACGGGTCGCCGAATCGATCGATGTGATCCGGGCGGAATGGCTGCGCATGCGCGACAACGGCGTGACGGCCGAGGAGCTGGCCAATGCCAAGCGCTTCATGACCGGGGCCTATCCGCTGCGCTTTGACAGCAACCGCAAGATTGCGGGCATTCTGAGCGGGCTTTTGGAGGATGGGCTCGACACCGGATATGTCACGCGGCGCAACGGGCTGATCGAGGCGGTGACGCTGGAGGATGTCAACCGGGTGGCGCGCGAATGGCTCGACCCTGACCGGCTGCGGTTTATCGTCGTGGGTCAGCCCGAAGGCCTGTCGCCGGTCAACTGAGCGCTCTTTCTCGGGGCCTGCATGGCCGGGCGGCCGGGTCGTCGCCCCTTGCAGGCCTCGCCCGCCGCTGTTACCCGGTCGCCCGAGAGAACCAAGGGAGAGCTCGACGTGGCGCGCAGGCAGCAAAACGGGACCGCCGGTCCGCG
>JBCBKN010000455.1:0-2945 GCA_038521775.1 Pseudomonadota bacterium
GGAATGCCGGCGATCGTGAAACCCGCCACCGCCACCTCCTATGTCACCGAGGCCTGTGTGCGGCTGATGCTGGAGGCGGGCATCCTGCCCGAGGGCGCGCTGCAGCTCATCGCCGGGGGCACGGGCGATCTGCTCGACCGGCTGACCTGCCAGGATGTGGTCAGCTTCACCGGCTCGGCCGCCACCGCGCTGCGCCTGCGGGCCAACCCGGTGCTGCTGGCCAATTCGGTGCGTTTCGTGGCCGAGCAGGACAGTCTGAACGCCGCGATCCTGGGGCCCGATGCGGGGCCGGACACGCCGGAATTCGAGCTTTTCATCAAGGAGGCGAGCCGCGAGATCACCGTGAAGGCCGGGCAGAAATGCACCGCCATCCGCCGCATGATCGTGCCGCAGGGCCATACGGATGCGGTGATCGAGGCGCTGTCGGCCAAGCTTGCCGCGACGACCATTGGCGATCCGCGCGACCCGGCCACGCGGATGGGCGCGCTGGTCTCACGCGCGCAGCGGGCCGATGTGCTGGAAAAGGCCGCGATCCTGGGGGCCGAGGCGCGGCGGGTCTTCGGCGATCCCGAGGCCTTTGCCGTGGCCGGCGCCGACCCGGCGCAGGGCGCCTTCCTGCCGCCGATGCTCTTTCACTGCGCCGATCCCGATGCGGCCGAGCGGGTGCATGACACCGAGGCCTTCGGCCCCGTCGCCACTGTGATGGGCTATCGCGATGTCGCTCATGCCGCCGCGCTGGCCAATCGCGGCCAGGGCTCGCTGGTGGCCTCGCTCATCACCCATGACCCGGCTGTGGCGGCGCAAACCCTGCGGGCGGCCGGCGCCTATCACGGGCGGATCTACATCAATGACCGCAACTCGATGGGCGAAAGCACCGGGCATGGTTCGCCCCTGCCGCATATGGTGCATGGCGGGCCGGGGCGCGCGGGCGGCGGCGAGGAGATGGGCGGCATCCGCGGCGTCATGCATTACATGCAGCGCAGCGCGGTTCAGGGCAGCCCGGACATGCTCAGCGCCATCGCCGGGCGCTGGGTGCCCGGCGCGGCCGAGCGTCCCGCCCCGGCGCATCCCTTCACCCGGGTCTTTGGCGATCTGGCGATCGGCGAGACCATCCACACCGCGCCCCGTACCGTCACGCTGGCCGATATCGAGCAGTTCGCCGCCTTCACCGGCGACACCTTCTATGCCCATATGGATGAGGAGGCGGCGGCCGCGAACCCCTTCTTCCCGGGCCGCGTGGCGCATGGCTATCTGCTCCTGTCCTTTGCCGCGGGGCTTTTTGTGCAGCCCAATCCGGGGCCGGTGCTGGCCAATACCGGGCTCGACAGCCTGCGCTTCATGAAACCGGTGAGCCCAGGCGATGCCATTGCCGTGCGGCTGACGGTCAAGGCCAAGACCCGCCGGACAGACGCCTATGGCGAGGTGCGCTGGCATGTGACGCTGACCAATCAGGACAGCGAGCCGGTGGCCGAGTATGAGCTTTTGACCATGAACAGCTACGGAGCGGCAGCCGGGTGATCGCCGGCCTCCGCCACGCGTGCAGGGTCGGATGTACCGGCCTGCCCAGGCGCCCTAGGCCTCCAGATACATGAAGGTGGCCGTTGCCAGCACCGCCGGTTTGGCGTGACCTTCCGACCAGATCGTCACCTGGCAGCTTGCCAGCTGACGGCCGTTGCGGGGGATCGCGACCTCGATCCTCAGCGCGCCTTTCGCCGGGCGCAGATAGCTTATCGCCATATCGGTCGTCGTGCAGTTGCGAAACCGGCCATTCGCGCCGGCCAGGGCCAGCACGCTCACGCTGTCGGCGATGGCCGCCAGCGCCTGCCCGCAGATGACGCCCGCGCCCGGCCCGCCGCGCAGGGCAAGATCGGGGTTCTCGGGCAGCGAAAACCGCGCCTCTTCGCGGCCGAGCGCGTCGGCACGCAGCCCCATCCGCGCCACGAAGGGCGCAAACATCTCGGCCAGCAATGCCATGGCCTGATCGGTGCCGAAGCCCGCATCCGACATATGTCACCTCCCATCACCCCGGGCTCGGGTCAGCCCCCCTGTGATTTGTGGCGCTCTCCGGTGTCAGGGTCTATAGCTGCCTGCATGACGCCTGCACAGATGCCAACGGATCCGGCGGGGTCGGCCGCGCCTGCGCTGACCGACGGGCCGCGCGCGGACCGGCAGATCGACGCCCTGCTCGCGCTGGGCGATCTGCGTGTCTGGTCGGTGGTCATCACGGTCTTCGGCGACAGCATCCAGCCGCGCGGCGGCATCGTGGCGGCAACAACCCTGGCACAGATCCTGGGGCGGATGCGGGTCCGGCCCGAGGCGTTGCGGGTTGCGCTGCACCGTCTGGTGCGCGACGGATGGCTGGATCGCTGGCAGGAGGGGCGGCGCAGCTTTTATCGTCTTTCCGACAGCGGTGTCGCGCGCTTTGCCCCGGCCACCCGGCGGATCTATGCGGATGGTCCTGCTCTGACGGGCCCTTGGCGGCTGCTTGTCGCCGCGCCGGGTGCGCCTGAGGCAAGCGCGGGCGCCCCATCCGATGACATTGCCGATGGCGGTGTTCTGCTTGGCCCCGGCCTGTGCCTGGCCCCGTCCGGCGCCGCCCCGCCGCCGCCCGGCTGGCTGGCGGTCGACGGCACGGTTGCGGGAGTTCCGGGCTGGGCGCGATCGGCGATCGCTCCGGCGCCGCTCTGTGCTGAATATGCCCGTCTGGAAACCGCGCTGGCCGGGTTGGCGGCCGATCTGGCCGAAGGGCCCGCGCCCGCCCCGCTCGATGCCATTGTGCTGCGCAGTCTTGTCGTCCATCGCTGGCGGCGGCTGCTGCTGCGCCATGCCGATCTGCCCGCGGCGTTCTTTCCGGACGGCTGGCGCGGCGAGGCGTGCCGGGCCCATGTGCGCCGGCTTCACACCTGGCTGTCGGCGCCGGCGGAAACCTGGCTGAGCGCCACCGA
>JBCBKN010000456.1:0-2933 GCA_038521775.1 Pseudomonadota bacterium
CGCAGCCGCACCGCCGTGCGGATCATCTGCTCGGCCTCTTCATAGTTGCGGCCAAGCTCGACCAGCGAGTAGCCCAGATAGTTCAGCACATGCGGCTGATCGGGCTGCAGCTCCAGCGCGCGGCGAAAATCGGCCTCGGCCGGCGGCCAGTCGCCCGACCGCTCATAGGACATGCCGCGGCGGAAAAAGAGCAGCCAATGCCGCTCGGCCACCCCATCGCCCAGCAGATCGATCGCCATGCTGTAGGTCTCGGCGGCCGGCGCCCAACGCTCCTCGCGCCGCATCGCATCCGCCAGCGCAAGATGGGCGGTGAAGTTCTCCGGATGAACCCGGGTCAGCGCGGTCAGCGCACCGATTGCCTCCTCGGTCCGGCCCGCGGCCTGCATGGCATTGGCACGGCGGGTCTCGGCCTCCACAAAGCGCGGCGAGGCAACCGGGATCTCGCCCAGAACATCGATGGCAAGCTCGTACTGGCCTGCGGCATCGAGGATTTCAGCCGTCAGCAGCCGCGCCTCGTCATGCTGCGGCGCCAGATGCAGCGCCAGCCGGGTGAGAAAGAGCGGGAAGCGGCGGTTCTCACCGCTCAGCGCGATCAGGCGGGCAAAGCCGTAGAACGCCTCGGCCACACCCTCCGTGGCATTGGGAAGGAACGAAAACCCGATTGTCTCGCCCGCCGCAATCCGGTCGCGCAGCGCGGCAAGGATCGGGTCCCGCAGCCCGTCGGCCAGCGCCGCGTCCAGGATCTCCAGCGCCTTGCCCTGCCGGCCGGTCGTCGCCCAAACCTCGGCCGTGCCAAGCACAAACCGGCTGTCGATGCGCAAAATGTCGGGGTTGGCCGCCTCAAGCCGGATGGCGGCGTTTTCCAGATCGCCGGCCACCGCATGGGCCATTGCGGCATGAAACTCGGCAAGCGCGCGGATATAGGGCGCGCCCTCCATCCCATCAAACACCGCATCGGCAGCGTCGAGATCATCGACCGAGAGCGCCCAGCCCTGGACAAGCTCCGACAAAACCGGGCCGAGGATGTCATCGCGCGCGGTCAGCCGGTCGACCGTCTGGGGGAAGGCCCCGGCGCGCACCTCTTCGACCGCCACGACGATCTGGACCGAATTGTCACCATCAAGCGCGGGCAGGAGCTGCGCGCCATGCTCCAGCGCGGCCTCGACATTTCCGGCCAGGACCGAATGCCACAAGGCCCGGCGCCGCAGCTCGGTCAGCGTGGGGTCGCGGGACACGGCCTGGTTGTAAAGCCGCGCCGAGGCGGCAATGTCGCCCGACAGCTCGGCCGCGACGGCGCCAAGATAGGGGCCGGCCACGCCATCCGGCGCAATCAGCGCCCGTGCCGCAGGCTCGATCGCCGGCTCGCTCTGCGCAAACGCCCGCATCTCTCCGCCGGGTGCCGCGCCAAGCACGATCCCCGTCGCCGCAACGATGCCACGCACATATGCCCGCACGCAGGCCTCCCTTGTCGCTTTTGCCGCAGCAACCCTAGGGGCGCCCGGCAAGCGGCGCAAGCGCCGCTACATGTTCGGATAGTTCGGCCCGTCGCCGCCCTGCGGCGTCACCCAGGTGATGTTCTGGGACGGGTCCTTGATGTCGCAGGTTTTGCAATGCACGCAGTTCTGCGCGTTGATCTGAAAGCATGGCGCCCCGTCCTTGAGCACCACCTCATAGACGCCCGCCGGGCAGTAGCGCTGCGCAGGCTCGGCAAATTTCGGCAGGTTCCAGCGGATCGGCGTGTCGGCATCGCCCAGCGTCAGATGCGAGGGCTGATGCTCTTCGTGATTGGTGCCCGAAAAGGACACGTTCGTCAGCCGATCGAAGGAGAGCACATTGTCGGGCTTGGGGTATTCGATCTGGGCATACCGGTCCGCCCGGCCCGTCGCCGCGGCATCGGATTTTGCGTGCCGCATGGTGCCAAAGGGGTTCCAGCCGGTGATGGCGGCCGCCCACATGTCCAGCCCGCCCAGCACAAAGCTTGCCGTGAGCCCGTAGCTCGACCAGATCGGCTTTACATTGCGCACCGGCTTGAGATCGGCCGCGATCGGACCGCTGCGGACATCGGCCTCATAAGCCTCCAGCTCATCCGACGCCCGGCCTGCCGCGATGGCCGCCGCCGCGGCATCGGCGGCCGCAATGCCCGAGAGCATGGCGTTGTGGTTGCCCTTAATGCGCGGGACATTGACCATGCCCGCTGCACAGCCCAGCAAGGCGCCGCCGGGAAAGGCAAGCTTGGGCATGGATTGCCAGCCGCCTTCCGAGATCGCGCGCGCACCATAGGCGACGCGCTTTCCGCCCTCCAACACCTCGGCAATCTGCGGGTGATGCTTCCAGCGCTGAAACTCCATATAGGG
This sequence comes from Pseudomonadota bacterium, assembly GCA_038521775.1. GTDB lineage: Bacteria > Pseudomonadota > Alphaproteobacteria > Rhodobacterales > Rhodobacteraceae > J013. The sequence goes on from JBCBKN010000456.1 coordinate 2,355, forward strand.
ATAGAGATGGGGGTTTGCGTAATTCAGATGGACGACGAAGCCGACATAAACCTGGTTGTCCTCGGCATGATACATAAAGCCGCCCCCGCCGGCATTCGACCCCAGGGGCCAGCCCGAGCTGTGCAGGATGCGCCCTTCCTTATGACGCTCCGGCGCGACCTCCCAGATCTCCTTCATGCCCAGCCCGTATTTTTGCGGCTGGCTTTTCTTGTCGAGCCCGAACTGGGCGATCGCCTGTTTTGACAGCGAGCCGCGGACGCCTTCGGCCAGCAGCACATATTTGCCCAAAAGCTCCATGCCCGGCTCGTAAGAGGGGCCGGGGCTGCCATCCTTGCTCAGCCCCATCTCGCCGGCGACCACGCCGGTGACCTGACCCTGGTCGCCCATCACCAGCTCGGAACAGGCCATGCCAGGGAAGACCTCGACCTCCAGCTCCTCGGCAATCTCGGCGAGCCAGCGGCAGACATTGGCCATCGAGACGATGTATTTGCCGTGATTGTTCAGCATCGGCGGCATGGGCCAGGTGGGAATGCGGATCTGGCCGGCCGCGCCCAGCACCATGAAAAGGTCTTCTGTGAC
>JBCBKN010000457.1:0-2919 GCA_038521775.1 Pseudomonadota bacterium
GGCGCTGGCGGCTGGTCGGTGAGATTTGCGACGGAAAATGCTATGCAGGTGCCATGCGCCCCGGAACCGGCCTTGCCCATAAGGCCTGCGCGATCCTCTGTCTTGATGGCGGCGTGCCGCCGGTCTTCGTGGCGACCGATGAGGTTGAGGGAGCGCAGTTTATGATGCTTGCCGGTCCTGATGGCGGGGCGGTTCCGGACGCGGTTTTGCAGCAAACCGCCATCCTGGTGACCGCTGACGGCGAGATCGAGCGGCGCGGCGATCTTTTAGTATTTCGCATCGACCCCGACAGCGTGGTGCCGGCTCAATGATCGCCCGGCTGATCTCGCCCGGTCTTGCGGCCGTGGCGCTGGCGGCGATTTTGCTGGCCTATCGCGAGATCGGCATCTTGCGGGGCACACCGCTGTGGGAGTTTCGGTTCCTTGCGCTCGGCGTTGCCGGGGTCGCCCTGCTCAGCGGGTTGGAGTGGCTTGCCGCCCGCCTGCTGCGCATTTTTTCGCCGAACAGCTAGCATTGGATGCTGGCGGTAAATGGTCTTTTGCCGGGGATCGGGCGTTTTCACTGGTCGGGGATCACGGGGGCGTTGAAACCGGGAGCCTGATTGCTCTGCCCTGTGGCCCCGTATGAACCGGCTTTGGCCGCGAACGGGCCTTGGTCGAAGCAAGCGGGTTAAGCTGGTCCAAGGCGCGGGCTGGAAAATCCGTCCCAACAAGCAGCTACAGATCCTCACAGGCGCGGACAGGAACCCCGTCCCGGCAAGCCGCTAAAGCTTGTCAGGGGCGTGGACAGGACCCTGTCCTCGCAAGCGATCTGAGCCGGCGCTTGAAAAGGGAGTGTCTTGGTCCAAGGCAGAATTTCGAACTGGCGTCTGGCGCGATGCTAAGTTGGCCCCAGGCCTGGGTTTTGACTCGTCTCCAGCCCCATGCCGAGTTGGTGCCGTGCGCTGGTTCAAACTCTATGGAGTTGGTCCCAGTTGCCCAATCGAACCGGTCGCAGACGCCGCCTGGAACCAATCGCGGGTGCCGGTTTGAACTCGAGCCCGTACCATCTTGAGGTCTCTCGCGGTCACCCCAGCCGTGGCCCGTATCCAACCTGTCGCCAGAACAGCCGGAGACGGCGCGGCAGGACACCCAAACCGCATACCGGCTCAGCCAGCCATTGCGGTTTTACTCCACAGCCACAAACCGCATACCGGGTCAGCCGGCCATTGCGGGCTCCGGCACCGGATCGCGCAGCACATAGCCGCGCCCCCAGACGGTCTCGATGTAGTTCTCGCCTTCGGTCGCGGTGGCAAGCTTCTTGCGCAGCTTGCAGATGAAGACATCGATGATCTTGAGCTCCGGTTCATCCATGCCGCCATAGAGATGGTTCAGGAACATCTCTTTGGTGAGGGTCGTGCCCTTGCGCAGCGACAGAAGCTCAAACATCTGGTATTCCTTGCCGGTCAGCGGCACGGGCTTGCCATCGACATCCACGGTCTTGGCGTCGAGATTAACCCGCACCTTTCCGGTCTGGATGATCGACTGCGCATGGCCCTTGGAGCGGCGCACGATCGCGTGAATGCGGGCCACCAGCTCATCGCTGTTGAACGGCTTGGTCATGTAATCGTCTGCGCCGATGCCCAAACCCTTGATCTTGTTCTCGGTGTCATCGAGGCCAGACAGAATCAGAATCGGCGTACTGACCTTGGAGACGCGCAGCTGGCGCAGCACTTCATAGCCAGTCATGTCCGGCAGATTGAGGTCCAGCAGGATCAAATCGTAATCATAAAGCCGGGCGAGGTCGATCCCCTCCTCGCCCAAATCCGTCGTATAGACATTCAGATTGGCTTTGCTCAGCATCATTTCGATGCTGCGCGAGGTTGCCGGGTCATCTTCGACCAATAGTACCCTCATCGGCCAATCTCCTGCATCTGGCGTTCCCCTCGGGCTGTTAACCACTGTGCAGCCGGTCGGGTAAACATATGGTTACCGAAGCAACGTTACGGCAATCTACCACAGGTTGAATAAAGTTACCATCCAATCATCTAAAGGCCTGCATTGCGGTGACACGGAGCGCGCGCGTCCCGTGCCGCGACACGGCTTCACGCCAGGAATTGAGCTCCTCCAAGGACAGCGAGTAGCGCTCGCAGGCTTCCTCCTCGGTGATCAGCCCGCCATTGACCGCCGCGACGACCGCAGCCTTGCGCCGCGCCACCCAGCGCTTGGTGTCCGCCGGCGGCAGGTCGGCCCGGCTGATAAGTTCCCCATTGGCCCCTGTCACAAAGACAGGGCCAGTCATTTTCTTCAGATACATGTCACACCCACATAAGCACCACTTCACCCGGCGCCGACGCTAGCCTGCCGAGCTTAACCGAGCCTAAATGGCGCGGCTTGACCGCCTTGCGGTTTGCAGCCCGATCGGGCACAGGACCTCCCCATGACCACAGCCGAGCGCACCGATCTCGACATCACGGCCCTTGCCCATGCCGGCCTGCCGCCCGTGGGCGCGCGCATCGTCGTGGCCATGTCGGGCGGGGTCGACAGCTCGGTCGTCGCGGCGATGCTGGCCGAGGCGGGGTATGACGTGGTCGGCGTCACGCTGCAGCTCTACGATCATGGCGCGGCCCTGCAAAAGAAGGGCGCCTGCTGTGCGGGTCAGGACATCCATGATGCGGCCAGGGTGGCCGAACGCATGGGATTTGCGCATTATGTGCTTGATTATGAAAGCCGGTTTCGCAGCAGCGTGATCGAGGATTTCGCCGACACCTATCTTGCCGGCGCCACGCCGATCCCCTGTGTGCGCTGCAACCAGACCGTGAAGTTCCGGGACCTCTTGGAGGTCGCGCAGGATCTTGGGGCGGCCTGCCTGGCCACTGGGCACTATATTCAGCGCCGTGTCGGCCCGGGCGGGGCCGAGCTGCACCGCGCCGCAGACCCC
>JBCBKN010000458.1:0-2884 GCA_038521775.1 Pseudomonadota bacterium
AGGAAAAAGGCAAGCATGATGGCGGCGTCGAAATAGGCCGTCTCGCCGCCCTGGATGGTCTCGGAGAGCGACACCCCGACCGAGAGCAGCATGGCCAGGCTGATCGGCACATCCATGTTGAGCCGCCCGACCCGCAGCGCCGCCCAGGCCGAGCGGTAAAAGGGCATGCCGACAAAGACCACCGCGGGCAGCGCGATCAGCGCCGAGACCCAGTGCAAAAGATCGCGGGTCGCCGCATCGGCCCCCGCCCAGATGCCCACCGACAGGAGCATAATGTTCATGGCCGCAAATCCGGCCACACCCAGCCGGGCGACAAGATCGCGGCCGGTGGCATCGCGCCCGACCTCGCGCATCGCCTCGGCATCGAGCGGACGGGCCGCATAGCCCAGCGCGGTCAGCCGTTCGAGGATCGCCGCAGCGCCGGTCACCGCCGGATCATAGCGCAGCGCAAGACGCTTGAGCGAGAGGTTCAGCCGCGCCTCGCAGAGGCCCGGAAGCGACGCGACCCCGCCCTCGACCGTGCCGATGCAGGCCGCACAGCGCACATCGGGCAGGTGGAGGTCGAGCGCCCTGCTGCCATCGGGCAGGTCGCGCGCGAACATCTCGGCGGGGTCCTGGCCGAGCGGCGTGGCCATGGGCACGGAAGCAGCGGTCGGGGGCGCGGAAGCGGCGGACGGGGGCGCGGAAGCAGCGGGCGCCTGCCAGAGAGTGCCGGCACCGCAGCAGAGGCCCGGTCCGGGATGCTGCAGGCTGGGGGTGTTTTCGCCGGCGCTCGCGGCCCGTTTCGCCCCCCGTTTCGCCGCCAGACCAGCGGCACGCGGCGCGCGGCCGGCCGATGACGGGGTGTCGGAAGGCGGCGGGCCTTCGGCAGGCAACAGGCCTTCAACAGACGACGTGACGTCGACAGGCGACCCGCTGTCGGCAGGCGACGGGCAATCGGGGGCAATGTCCCTGGGCATGCGCTCAGCCGGCCCAGAAGCGCGCATGGCCGGTCCAGACCGCCCCATCGGCATCGGTTGCGGTCAGCCGGGCCACCCAGCGCCCTTCGGCCAGATCGGCGAGATCGGCGCGATAGGCCGCTCCCTGCCGGGCAAGCGTGACGGTGCGCGCGCCGGCATCGGCGGTGGGGCGGGCAATCTCGGCCGTGACGATCAGCCCGGCAAGCGGCGCCCCGTCGCGACCGGTGAACCGCGCCTCCAGCACACCGTTGGCAAACTCCGCCTGCACCGCCCAGCCAAGCGCCTCCTGCGCGGCACGGGTCCGGTCCCAGCTTTGCGAGGCGATGTAGGAGTTCTTGACCACCAGCCCGGGAAAGCCGCTGGTTGCATACCAGGCCATGGTCAGATTGACCGAGAGGATCACGGCAAATGCCGAGGCCGCGATGATGGCCACGCTGCGGCCGGTCAGCGGCCGGGGGCCGGGCGCGGCCGGGTCTGCGGATCGATGGCTCATTGCTCGGCTCCCATGAAGAAATTCTCCGTCACCTGGCGCTCGCGCGTGCGCGTGTCCTCGATCCAAATCTCGATGGGATTGTCGCCGATCATCGCAAAGACCGGATCGCCGGTCAGAAAGACCCGCAGCTCGCGGATCGCATCGGGCGGCACCTCGACCTCAAGCGCGTCCTCGCCCTGCACTGTCACGCTGACCGGCATCGGCGCGCGGGCCGAGACGGTGTAGACCCGCGCCTCGGCATTCCGGTTGGCAATCTTGACGGTGTAGCCGTTGCGGACCGACCCGTCCGAAAGCAGCACATAGACCGGGTTGCGATCATGCGCGACGGTCAGGCCCATGCTGTCGCGCATGAACAGCGTGACGATCATCGCCAGCCCGATCCCGGCCCAGAGCGTGAAGTAGAGAAGGGTGCGCGGCCGCACCACGCGCCGCCAGACCGGGACCGCGTCCTCGCCCCGGGCCTCGGCCTCCTGGTCGGAGAGGGTGATATAGTCGATCAACCCCCGCGGCTTGCCGATGCGGGCCATCACATCGTCGCAGGCATCGATGCAGAGCGCGCAGGTGATGCATTCAAGCTGCTGGCCGTCGCGGATGTCGATGCCCATCGGGCAGACGGCCACGCAGGCCGAACAATCGATGCAATCGCCAAAGGCCGTGTCGGCCTGGGCCTTCTGATGCTTGCCGCGCGGCTCGCCGCGATGGTCGCGATAGCTGACCGTGAGGGTGCTGGGATCCATCATCGCGGCCTGGATGCGCGGCCAGGGGCACATATAGATGCAGATCTGCTCGCGCATGAAGCCGCCAAAGATGAAGGTCGTGGCGGTGAGAATGGCGATCGAGCTGTAGGCGACGGGATGTGCCGCACCGGTGACCAGATCGACCGCAAGCGTCGGCGCATCGGCGAAATAGAACACCCAGGCGCCGCCGGTGGCCAGGCCGATCAGCAGCCAGGCGCCCCATTTGGTGAGCCTCAGCCGCAGCTTTGCGGCGGTGTAGCCCTGTTTGTAGAGCCGGACCCGGGCATTGCGGTCGCCCTCGATCCAACGCTCGACAAGGATGAAGAGGTCGGTCCAGACCGTCTGCGGGCAGGCATAGCCGCACCAGACCCGGCCCAGCGCCGAGGTGAAGAGGAAAAGCCCCAGCCCGGCCATGATCAGCAGACCCGCGACATAGTAGAATTCCTGCGGCCAGATCTCGATCCAGAAGAAGAAGAACCGCCGGCTGGCCAGGTCGACCAGCACCGCCTGATCGGGAAGGTTGGGGCCGCGGTCCCAGCGGATCCATGGCGTGAGGTAATAGATCCCCAGCGTGACGGCCATCAGCCACCATTTGAGGTTGCGAAACCAGCCCGACACCCGCCTGGGGAAAATCGGCACACGGGCAGCATAGAGCGCCTGGGGTGCATCCTTGCCGGCTGAGCCGTTCATTGCCG
>JBCBKN010000459.1:0-2875 GCA_038521775.1 Pseudomonadota bacterium
AGCCCTGCGAGGGTCTCCAGCAAGCCGGCCACCTCCGGCCCGTCGAGTGCGAAGTATCGATGCCGCCCCTGCTTCCAGGGCCGCACGAGCCCCGCCTCGGCCAATTGCGCGAGATGGCCCGACGCCGTCGCCGGCGTCACACCGGCCTCATGCGCAAGCTCACCGGCGGTCAGCGCCTTGCCCGACAGAAGAGCCGTCAGCATCGCGGCGCGACCGGGATCGCCCACCAGCGCAGCAATGCGCGATATGTCCGGACCGTCCCGCATGCCAACAGTTTGCCCGGGCATCGTCCCCCGCACAACCGGGCATCCTTCGGTCTCGACCGAAGTGTTTGGCGCATGGTTCGGCCGCGCCCGAACCATTACCCGCCCCATCCATGGCACCGCTCAACCGTCCAAAGGAACGGAGATGACAATGACCCAAACTCACAACCGCATCCTCGCGCTCCGGCCGCTCTGGCGCACGCTCGCTTCCCATCTGCAGCGCTGGCTGCACAACAGCCGCAGCCGCGCAACGCTCGCCGATCTGCCCGCCCATATGCTGGCCGATATCGGCATCGACCCGGGCATAGCCCGATGCGAGGCCGCGCGCCCTTTTTGGCAGGGTGGCCACGCGGCCAGCCGGCACCGGGCGGGCTTGCACGGTCTGCGTCCAGCCGGTACTCCCATCGCGCCGCCCCCATATGCGAGAGGAGAAGGCGATGAGCACCGAGATGCCTGGCTGGTCGGTCGAGACGCTGCATCCCTGGTACCGCCAGGCGTTGCGGGTCGACGAGATGCTCTATGACAGCCAGACCGAGCATCAGCGCATTCGCATCTTCCGCAATGCGCGGTTCGGCCGGGTCATGACGCTCGACGATGTGGTGCAGGTGACCGAGGGCGATGAGTTCGTCTATCACGAGATGCTCGCCCATGTGCCGATCCTGGCCCATGGCGCGGCGCGCGAGGTTCTGGTGATCGGCGGCGGCGATGGCGGCATGGCGCGCGAGGTTCTGCGCCATCCCTCGGTCGAACGCTGCACCATGGTCGAAATCGACCGCGGCGTGGTCGATCTGTGCACCGCGCATATGCCCGGCATTTCCGACGGGGTGTTCGACAATCCCCGGCTCGACCTCGTCATCGCCGATGGCGCGGCCTTTGTCGCCCAGACCGAGCGGCGCTTTGACGTGGTCATCGTCGACAGCACCGACCCGATCGGCCCGGGCGAGGTGCTGTTCACCGACAGTTTTTACGGCAAGGCCAAGCGCTGCCTGGCCCCGGGCGGCATCATCGTGACCCAGAATGGCGTGCCCTTCCTGCAGGGCGATGAACTGGCCGGCACGCTGCAGGCATTTCGCACCCTCTTTGCCGACGCCTCCTGCTACATGGCCACCATCCCCACCTATGCGGGCGGACCGATGGCGTTCGGTTGGGGCAGCGACGGGCTGGCGCGCGACACCGATGAGGGCGTGCTGGCCCAGCGCTTTGCCGCCTCAGCGCTCACGACGAAATACTACACCCCCCAGGTGCATAAGGCCGCCTTCGCCCTGCCCGCCTATATCCACCGCCTGCTGAACGCGCGGGGTGGCCACTGATTTTTGGCGCATCTGGGTCCGGAGAGCGAATAGGCTAGGATCGATTTCCGGCCACCCGCATGCCGCGGCCAGATCCCGTCGCGTCATTGGCCCTGGTCAGCACCGGGTCGCGCGGCTGCCCGTCTGGGTGTCTTTGAAAACCAGCCCGACCATTGCGCCGGATGGGCCTTGGCAAACCCTGCATTCCACTCCGCAAAATCCCGCACGAGGGGCCGAATGCCCGGCCGGCGCGGCGTCAGTTCCGGCCCCACGATCACGCGATACCGCAGACCCTCGCGCAGCGCCATGATCGGAAACAGCGCCGCATCCGACTTGGCGGCCAGGCTGGCAGCGCCCGGTGCAATCTCAAGATGCCCGTTGTGAAACGGCACCCTGACCGGTGCGGAGGCACCACGATGCCGCGAACTTGCCATTGAAACGCCGACAGTCCCGCCGCGCTTTAGCTCGCGCAGCAGTTTCAGCGTCGCCCCGGCAGGTGCCTTGAGATTGATGAACACCCGCTCTTTCAGAAACCGGTTCTCGACCCGCTGGACGATGGGGTTGAGCACCGTCCGGCCAAAACGGGTCGGGGAAAACCCATGCCCTTCGCGGCCAATATAGGCCACCGAAAGCCCCATCTGCGCAAAGGCGATTTTCGAGATCAGGCCGTTATGCACAGTGGCCGCGCACCAGCACACCACCGGGCGGCCCTGTCGTTGGGCCTCTGCCAGACCCTCCGCGCCCTCAATACCGATGCTGGGAAGGGACGCCCATGGGCGGTGAAGCCGCAAAACCTCGAGCATCGCGATCACGGTTTCGACAGCCGACTGGCGCTGGATCTCAAAGGACGGGTCTGCTCCGGTACCGAGAAACCGGTCAATTATTCCTGCCCGCCGCGAGATATTGGGAAGTACAGCCTGCACACGGTATTGTGATATCTTGTGTGCGAGCGGAATCCACTGCCGTCGTGACATTCCCCAGGCAAGCGATGTCAGACCCGGCAGCAGGAATGCAATCTTGAGATCTTCAGACGAGATGAACTTATCACTCTGTGTCAAGAATCTGTCTATCTGGGCAAGTCGTCGCCGTTCAAGATGCAAATTACCTTGCGGTTGATGCTTCATCAAATCATCCCCACTGCGCCGCCAAAGCGCATTCGACCCGCTGTTAATCAAATTAGGATTGTGGGAGCGCGCGCCGCAAGAGCTCAGAGTGTCGTGTCGACTGAGTTCTGGATCATATCCGCTCACAATCCGGCGAATGTTCCGTGTGCCGCTTGCCCCCAGAACCGGACGCTTTGCTCCCGCACGGCAGAGGCTGCGA
>JBCBKN010000460.1:0-2873 GCA_038521775.1 Pseudomonadota bacterium
CCCGCCCGGTGCGATTGGGATTGCCAGCCCCCGGCTTCATGCTAGGCTGACGCCAAGCAAGCAATTCGGGGAGCAAACGATGCCAGCGATTACAGTAACGGTAAACGGACGTTCAGCGAGCGGCGAGGTCGAGGGCCGCACGCTTCTCGTGCAGTTTCTGCGCGAGACCCTGGGCCTGACCGGCACCCATGTCGGCTGTGACACCGCGCAATGCGGCGCCTGTGTGGTGCATGTCAACGGCACGGCGGTGAAGGCCTGTGCAATGCTTGCCGCCGAGGCCGATGGCGCGAATGTCGTGACCATCGAGGGCATGGCCAATGATGACGGCTCGCTGGGCGTGATCCAACAGGCGTTCCAGGACAATCACGGCCTGCAATGCGGGTTTTGCACACCTGGCATGGTGATGTCGGCCGCGGCCCTTCTGGCCGAAAACAAGAACCCCTCCGAGACCGAGATCCGCGAGTATCTTGAGGGCAATATCTGCCGCTGCACCGGCTATCATAACATCGTCAAGTCGATCCAGGCCGCCGCCGCCGCCTCTTAACGCGGCTCGACAGACCCACCCAAGATGGGCCCGCCTGGGCGGACCCGTGGATCGGCAGGGAGGATTCAATGCCAAAAGACCAGGGGATCGGCGCGCCCGTAAAGCGCCGCGAAGATGTGCGGTTTCTCACCGGCAAGGGCCGGTATGTCGATGACATGAACCGCCCCGGCCAGGCCTATGCCTGGTTCCGCCGCTCGGATGTCGCGCATGGCACGATCGCCAGGCTCGACACCAGCGCCGCGGCCGCCATGCCGGGGGTGCTGAAGATCTTCACCGGCGATGATTTCAAGGAAAAGGGCGGGCTGCCCTGTGGCTGGCAGGTCACCGACCGGTTCGGCAACCCGATGCAGGAGCCGCGCCACCCGGTGCTGGCCGAGGGCGTTGTGCGCCATGTCGGCGACATGATCGCGGCCGTGGTGGCCGAAACCCCCGAGCAGGCCCGCGATGCGGCCGAGGCGATCGAGATCGAGATCGAAGAGCTGCCCGCCGTGCTCGACATGAAAGAGGCGCTGGCCGAAGGCGCGCCCAAGGTGCACGAGAGCCTCACCTCGAATTGCTGCTATGATTGGGGCTTTATCGAAGACAACCGCCAGGCGGTGGATGACGCGATTGCCGGCGCGCATCACGTCACCACGCTGGAGCTGGTCAACAACCGGCTGGTGCCCAATGCAATGGAGCCCCGCGCGGCCATCGGCGAGTTCGATGCAAGCTCGGACGACTACACCCTCTATTCGACGACGCAAAACCCGCATGTCATCCGGCTGATGATGGGCGCGTTTGTGCTGGGCATTCCCGAGCACAAGCTGCGGGTCGTGGCGCCGGATGTGGGCGGCGGCTTTGGCTCAAAGATCTACCATTACGGGGAGGAGGCCTTCGTCACCTATGCCGCCGGGGTGGTCAAACGCCCGGTGAAATGGACCGCCACGCGCTCGGAGAGCTTTATCACCGATGCGCAGGGCCGCGATCATGTCACCAAGATGGATCTGGCGCTGGATGCGGATGGCAATTTCCTGGCCATGCGCGTCGACACTTATGCCAATATGGGCGCCTATCTGCGCCTCTTCTCGACCTCGGTGCCGACCTATCTCTATGGCACGCTGATGGCCGGGGTCTATAAGACGCCGCTGATCTACACCAATGTGAAGGCGGTCTTCACCAACACCGTGCCGGTCGATGCCTATCGCGGTGCGGGGCGGCCCGAGGCGACCTATCAGATCGAGCGGATCATCGATCTGGCCGCGGCCGAGATGGGGATGGACCCGATCGCACTGCGCCGCAAGAACTTCATCGGCAAGGATGAGTTTCCCTATCAGACGCCGGTCGCGCTGGTCTATGACACGGGCGATTTCCACGCGGTGCTCGACAAGCTGATGGAGATTTCGGACCATGCGGGCCTGCCCGCGCGCAAGGCCGAAAGCGCGGCGCGCGGCAAGCTGCGGGGCTTTGGCGTCTCGACCTGGGTGGAGGCCTGCGGGCTGGCGCCCTCGGCGCTGGTGGGTTCGCTGGGCGCGCGGGCGGGGCTTTATGAAAGTGCCACGATCCGGGTGAACCCCACGGGCGGCATCACCGTCTTTACCGGCTGCCACAGCCATGGCCAGGGCCATGCGACAGTCTTCCCGCAGATTGTGGCGGAGATGCTGGGCGTCGACGAAAGCACCATTGAGCTCAGCCATGGCGACACGGCGGCCGGCAGTTTCGGGATGGGCAGCTATGGCTCACGCTCGCTGCCCGTGGGTGGCACGGCGATCGTGAAGGCGACCGAAAAGGTCATCGCCAAGGCCAAGAAGATCGCGGCGCATCTGATGGAGGCCTCGGAGACGGATGTGGAGTTTGCCAATGGCACCTTCACCGTGTCGGGCACCGATAAGAGCGTGGCCTGGGGCGATGTCTGCCTGACCGCCTATGTGCCCCATAACTACCCCATCGAGACGCTGGAGCCGGGGCTGGAGGAGACGGCCTTCTATGATCCGGCCAACTTCACCTTCCCCTCGGGTGCCTATGGCTGCGAGGTGGAGGTCGATCCCGACACCGGGGTGGTCGAGGTTGTGGGGTTCTATGCGGCCGATGATTTCGGCACCGTGATGAACCCGCTGATCGTTGATGGGCAGGTGCATGGCGGGCTGGCCCAGGGCATCGGCCAGGCGCTGATGGAGCACACGGTCTATGACGAGGCGGGCCAGCTGCTCACCGGGTCTTACATGGATTACACCATGCCGCGGGCGGATGATTTCCCGATGTTCCAGGTGGATCATTCCTGCGTGACGCCCTGCACCCACAACCCGCTGGGCGCCAAGGGTTGCGGCGAGGCCGGGGCGATCGGCTCGCCCCC
>JBCBKN010000461.1:0-2826 GCA_038521775.1 Pseudomonadota bacterium
ACCGTGACGGACATGTCGATCTCGCCCACCCCGCGCAGCACATTCGGCACCAGATCGCACCGCTCAAAGCTTTCGGTGTTGCGCCGATAGGTGACCTCATCATCGGCCGCGCCGTCGATATAGTTGAAGATCGGGCTTGGCAGACGCCGCTGCGCAAGCCTGCGGAAATCCTGGAAATTGTGGCAGGCCTTCAGGCCCATCGCGCGTGCTCCTTCACCCCGGCCAAATTTGGCAGGCTGTCCGGTTTTGATGGTGTCTGAGCAATGCGGGAAGGGCAAGGTGATCGCGCGGCTTGCGCGACGTCGCGTGCCTCATGCCTGCTGCCGCATGCGACGTGGTCGGACCCGCCCCGCTCAAACCAGGCTCATGCATCGCCCGGCGCGACCCATCGCCCGCCGATCACCAGACCGGCCGCCTGGAATGTCTGGTGATGGGTCACGGTCTCGCCCTGCACATCGGTGAGCGCAACCGGCCCGTCGACCAGCCGCACCAGGCTGGCATCGCCCACCCCGCCCGGCACCAGCCGGCCCAGATCGGGGCGGCGGATGGCCGCGGCCGGGGCCTCGGTCACTGCACGGATGAGCGCGGGCATCTCCATGCCCAACGCCAGAAACTTGGTCATCGTGGTCAGCAGATCATGCGCGGGTCCATCGATGCAGAGCGTATGCACATCCGATGAGATCACGTCGGGCCAGAACCCTGCCGCCGCCATCGCCCGTGCCACGGGCCAGGAGAACGAGCCCTTGCCATGGCCCACATCGAAGATGACCCCGCGCGCGCGGGCCGCCAGCACCGACTCAATCACCGCGCCACTGCCGGTGACGGGCGCGTTGGGAAAGGGCCGGCAGCAATGGGTGAGCACATCGCCGGGGCGCAGCCGCGACACCACGTCGGCATAGCTGGGCGGCGGCTCGTCGATATGCGCCATCAGCGGCAGGCCGGCACGGTCAGCGACCTCCAGGGCGATGTCGAGCGGGGCGATGCCCGAGCTGCCGCTTGCATGGCGCCCGACCCGAACCTTGATGCCGATGATCCTGTCGGGATTGTCGCGCGCCACCTCTACCGCGTCGACCGGGGCCATCAGCCGCATATCGCCGCTTTCACCCACCATGATGCGCGAGGAAAAGGCGTAGATCCCGGCAAAGGAGACATGCAGATAGGCCAGCACCCGCGCCTGCGCCGCAGCGATCACATGGTCGCGGAAACCCGCGAAATTGCCCGGCCCCGCACTGCCGGTGTCCACACAGGTGGTGACCGCGCTTTTACGCGCATAAGCGTCGGGATCGACGCCCAGCGAGGTGCCGCCCACATAGACATGGGTGTGCAGATCGATGAGCCCGGGCAGAACCAGGCAGCCCGTCGCGTCGCGGCGCTCGGCCCCGGACAGTCCCGCTCCGATCGCGGTCACCTGCCCGCCCGAAAAGGCGATATCGGCGATCTCGTCCCGCCCGCTTGCAGGGTCGATCACATGTCCGCCCGACAGCACAAGCTCATGCATCCGCCCGCCTCCCTTTCACCCAACGCTACTCGGCCTGGGCAGGCCTCGGCAAGCCGACCGCACTTGACCAGCCCGCAGCCGGACGGCGAGTGTTGCCCTGCGACCGACGGCGTGAGGATTTCGCAATGGCACATTCCGACGACAGCTTGGTGGAGAGCGCCGCGGACCGCGCCGTTGTGCAATGGCTGTCGGCCTTCGACGCTGCGCTGCTGGCACAGGATGTCGACCGGGCGGTGGATCTCTTTGAGCCGGGCGGGTACTGGCGCGATCTGGTCGCATTCACCTGGAACATCAAGACCATGGAGGGCGATGCTGCCATTGCGCAGATGCTGCGCGCAACCCTGGCGCAATGCCGCCCCTCGGGCTGGCGCCTGACCTCGGCGGCCGAGGCGGATGGCGCGGCGGTTTCGGCCTGGATCGCCTTTGAAACCTCGGCCGCACATGGTGCAGGACGCGTGACGCTGCGCAACGGGCGGGCGCAGGTGTTGTTCACCGCGGCCACGGATCTGAAGGGGTTCGAGGAGCCCAGCGGCCCCACGCGCCCCCAGGGCCTGTCGCACGGGGCCCAACGCGGGCGCGACAGCTGGACCGACCGGCGCCAGGCGCAGATCGCCCGGCTTGGGCGCGACGACCAGCCCCACACCCTGATCATCGGCGGCGGACAGGGCGGCCTCGCGCTTGGTGCGCGGCTCAAACAGCATGGCGTGCCGGCGCTGATTGTGGAGCGCAATGCCCGCGCCGGGGACAGCTGGCGCAGCCGCTATCGCAGCCTCGTTCTGCATGATCCGGTCTGGTATGACCACATGCCCTATCTGCCCTTTCCGCCCAACTGGCCGGTCTTTACGCCCAAGGATAAAATGGGAGACTGGCTGGAGGCTTACGCAACGATCTTCGAGCTCGATATCTGGTGCGACACGGTCTGTGAAAACGCAGTCTGGGACCCCGATGCCGCGTGTTGGACAGTGACGGTTCTTCGCCAGGGCGAGGCCATCACCCTTACCCCGCGCGAGCTGGTCTTTGCAACCGGCGCCTATGGACCGCCGCGCCAGATCGACTGGCCGGGCCAGGAGCGGTTTTCGGGCCGGCTCATCCACTCCTCGGCCTATCGCGACGGGGCGGACTGGCGCGGGAAACGCTGCGTCGTGGTGGGCTCGGCCAGTTCAGCGCATGATGTCGCGGTCGATCTATGGGAGGCGGGCGCCGAGGTCACCATGCTGCAACGCTCACCCACAATCGTGGTCCGGTCCGAAACGCTGATGGAGCTGGGCTTTGCCACCTATTCCGAAGCCGCCGTCGCGGCGGGGCTGACCGTCGACCGGGCCGATATG
>JBCBKN010000462.1:0-2809 GCA_038521775.1 Pseudomonadota bacterium
CAGATCGACCCCGATGACGCTGTGCCCCAGCCCGGCCAGATGAAAGCTCAGCGCCCCGGTGCCACAACCCGCATCGAGCAGCGCAGGGCCCAAGGGCGCGCTGAACCGCGCAAAAAGCGGCGCGAGCTTGCGACTCCACCGACCCATCGCGCGTTCGTATCGTTCAGCGCTGCTGGCGGGAAACTGGGACATGCGCGCCTCAGATCAGCTCTGCCACAGGTTCAGGTTCGGGCCCGGGCCCAGGGGCGGGCGGCTCAGCTGTGGATCGGGCCATCGCCGCAGGCAAGGGCCGCCTCGCGCACCGCCTCGGAATAGGTCGGATGCGCGTGGCAGGTGCGCGCGATGTCCTCGGCCGCGGCGCCGAACTCCATGCCCACGCAGATCTCATGGATCAGATCGCCCGCCGCCGGGCCCAGAATATGCGCGCCCAAAATCCGGTCGGTCTCGGCATCGGCCAGGATCTTCACGAACCCGTCGGTCACCAAATTGGCCTTGGCCCGCCCATTGGCCATGAACTGGAACTTGCCGACCTTGTATTTCTTGCCCGCGGCCTTCAGCTCCTCCTCGGTATGGCCGACATTGGCCACCTCGGGCGCGGTGTAGATCACCCCCGGGATCACGCCGTAATTCACATGCCCCTTCTGGCCGGCAATGCTCTCGGCCACGGCCATGCCCTCATCCTCGGCCTTATGGGCCAGCATCGGCCCCTCGGTGACATCGCCGATCGCCCAGATCCCGTCGACATTCGTGCGGCCATGGGCGGTTTTCACAAAGCCCCGCTCGGTCATCTCCACCCCCGCCTCGGCCGCGCCCAGCCCATCGCTGAACGGCCGCCGGCCGGTCGCCACCAGCACGACATCGGCATCCATCCCGCCCTCGGCATTGTCCTTGCGCGCCGTCCAGCTCAGCTTGAGCTTGGTTTTCTGAACCTCGACCCCGCTGACCGCCGTGCCCATGACGAATTTCAGCCCCTGCTTTTCCAGCACCCGCTTGAAAAGCCGCTGGATCTCGGCATCCATGCCCGGGGTGATCTGGTCGAGATACTCCACCACCGTCACCTCCGAGCCCAGCCGCGCATAGACCGAGCCGAGCTCCAGCCCGATCACCCCCGCCCCGATCACCGCCAGCCGCTTGGGGATCTTTCCCAGGCTCAGCGCACCGGTCGAGCTCACGATCCGCTCCTCGTCGATCTCCACCCCGCGCAGGGTGCTGGGCTCCGAGCCGGTGGCAATGACGATATGCTTGGCGCTGTGAACCTCCTCGCCGATCTTGACCTTGCCCGGACCGGCAATGCCGCCCCAGCCCTTCAGCCAGTCGACCTTGTTCTTCTTGAAGAGAAACTCGATGCCCTTGGTGTTGGCCTCGACCGTCTTTGCCTTATGGGTCTGCATCTGCGCCCAATCGACCTTGACCGCGCCGATGCCGATGCCGAACGCGGCGAAATTGGTCTGCGCCTCATGCACCATTTCGGAAGCATGCAGGAGCGCCTTTGACGGGATGCAGCCGACATTGAGACAGGTGCCGCCCAGCGTCTCCCGCCCCTCCACACAGGCGGTCTTCAGCCCCAGCTGGCCGCAGCGGATGGCGCAGACATAGCCGCCCGGCCCGCCGCCGATCACGATGACATCATAACTGGCCATCTCGGCCTCCTCTCGTCAGGCCAGCAGAGCGGCCAACAGCATGAACAGCGTCGCAAACCAGCCCACCGCCCAGACCAGGCTGCGCAGATAGGGCACGCCGAAGGCATAGAGCGGCACGTAAATAACCCGCGCCGCCAGATAGGCGACAGCGGCGATGGTGGTTCCAAAGCTCGCCCGGTCCGAAAAGGTCACCACCGCCACGGCAATGGCAAAAAGCACCAGGTTCTCGATATGGTTCTTGAAGGCGCGCTCCAGCCGCGCGGTGCGGCCGGTCAGCGTCACGCCCTTGTCGCGCGGGCCGGCCAGATAGGCACTGCCCACCTGCAGATTGGCCGGGATCGCATAAAGAAGAAGCTGCACGAAGGCGAGCACCGCGGCCCAGCCCAGCATCTGAACCTCAACCGTCACCGCAGCCTCCGCAGCAGATAAAGCACCAGGCCCGCATGGAGCAGGACCATCGCGGCAATGCCCAGAAGATGCGCGCCAAGACCCGCGCCGCTCAGCCCCAGAATGGCCAGGCCCAGGGGCAGGAAAAGCAGGATCGAGGTGACAAGCCCGGGGTTGCCGCCGCGCAGCGCCACCGCCTGGCCCATATGCAACAGCGCATTGGTGAGCAAAAGATAGCCGGCAAGCACCGCCCATTCCGCGCCCAGCAGGCGGACCAGCCCGATCGCCGCCCCAAGCAGAACCCAGACCAGCCAGAAATTGATCTGCAGCATCGCATCGGCGGTCAGCACCTCGCGCCCGCGCGCAAACCGGTCATTCACATAGCGCCGGAACCGGTCATCGTCATGCTCCTCATACTGATGGAACATATAGGCGGGCAGCGCGAGATAGACGGCCTTTTCCACCAGGCTCCAGCCGGCGGTCAGCACCGGAAACAGGCCCAGCAGCACCAGCGCGGCCAGAACCCCGCCATAGACCCAGCCCGCGGCGAGGCGCGCCAGCCGGTCCTGCAGGGCCGTGCGGGTCGGATCAGCATTCATGCCGGGCCCGGCGCCTCAGTTGTCATCCGCGCGCCCCCATTCCTCGCGGTTCTCGACAGGGCGCGGCAGCCTTCCATCCAGCTCTTCCAAAACAATCGAGGGCGAGATCTTGGTCTCGCCTTCGATGACCCAGCTCAGAAAGACCTTGGGCCCGCCATTGAGATAGGGCGGCGTCGAGACCGG
>JBCBKN010000463.1:0-2804 GCA_038521775.1 Pseudomonadota bacterium
CCTACACGATCAGTTTCGGGATCCGCAATGTCACCCGGATTGAGGATGCGCTGGCCGAGGCGTTTCGGGTGCTGCGCCCCGGCGGCCGGTTCATGTGTCATAGAGCCAGCGCAGCCCGTCGACGGGAACATGGCTGAACTCCAGACACATGAACCGGCCGCCGGGGCGCAGCACCCGAAACGCCTCGGCCAGCGCATCCTCAATCCGGGTGACATTGCGGATCCCGAAACTGATCGTGTAGGCGTCAAAGAGCGCATCGGGAAAGGGCAGCCCCATCGCGTCGCCGCAGACCCAGTCCAGCCGCGGGGCATGGGCGGCCTCGGCGCGGTTTCGCCCTTCGACCAGCATGCCCGCGGTCATGTCGCAGATGACCGCATCGCCGCCGCCGCGGCGCAGAAACCGGAAGGCAACGTCACCGGTGCCGCCGGCCACGTCCAAAAGCCGCATGTCGGGCCGCGGCGCCAGCCAGTCGATCAGCGCCTCTTTCCACAGCCGGTGCACGCCCAGCGACATGGCGTCGTTCATCAGGTCGTAGCGGCTGGCAACCGAGGTGAACACGCCCCTCACACGATCGGCCTTTTGCGATTCCGGCACACGCTCAAAGCCGAAATCCGTTTCGCGTTCGCGATCGCTCATCGCTGGCGTCTGCCTCCCGGCCTCTTGCTCTTGGTCCGACTGCACGCTTTATAGACCGCCCATGAGGCGACGCAATTCCGATGGATTGTCGCGCAGGCCCGGCAGGGGCGGGTGACCGCCTGGCTGATCGCGTCGGGCGTTGGGCTGGTGGCCGCCCTGGCCGGCGCCGCGCTGTTGCGCCTGCGCGCGGATCGCGAGGCGGCGCCCGAGCATGTGGACGGCCGCTATGTCCTGCGCCCCTCGGCCGCACTCGACCTTGTCGCCGCGATCCTGGCGCTGGCCACGCTGGGCTTTGCGGGCGGCATTCTGGGCTCGCTGTTCGGGGCCGGGCTGGGGCCCTCGGATGCCGTTCTTGCGCTTGCCGCCTGTGTTGCGTTCGCCGCGTTTCTGTGGAGCCGACGGCAGCGGCGGCTGCGGGTGCTTTACGACGCGCGCGACCTCACCCTGTGCCGGGCCGGCGCCAAACCACTCACCCTGCCCTGGGCCGGGCTGGCGGATGTGCATCGTGAAAGCCGGGGCGGGCGCGGTGCCGGCGGGATGGCGGCTAGCCAGATCGTGGCGCGCCGTCCCGACGGGGCGCTGGTCCGCATCCCCTCCAACCTGCGCGGGTTTGCCCATTTTGCGGCGCTGGCGCTTGAAACGGCCGAGCGGCTGGGCACCCGTGGCACCGACCGCGATGGATAGCCGGCATGCCTGAGCTGCCAGAGGTTGAAACCGTGCGCCGCGGGCTGGTTCCGGTGATGGAGGGCGCGGTAATCGCCCGAGCCGAGGCGCGCCGGCCCGATCTGCGCTGGCCGCTGCCCGAGCGGCTGGGCGCGCGGCTGACAGGGGCACGGGTCAACGCCCTGCGGCGGCGGTCGAAATACATTCTGGCCGATCTGTCGACCGGCGAGACGCTGCTGATGCATCTGGGCATGTCCGGACGGCTTCTGATCCAGACCGGTGCCGACCGTGCCCAGCCCGGCCAGTTTCACCACGCGCATCCGGCGCCGGCCCGCCACGATCATGTGCTGATCGACATGGCCTGTGGCACGCGGATCGTCTTTAACGACGCGCGCCGGTTCGGCGCCATCGATCTGGTGCCCAGCTGCGCCGAGGGCGCGCATCGATTGCTCAGGAATCTCGGGCCCGAACCCTTGAGCAACGCATTCTCCGCCGCGCATCTCGCCGCGGCCTTTGCCGGCCGCCGCGCCCCGGTCAAGGCGCTGCTGCTCGATCAGCGAATCGTCGCGGGCCTGGGCAATATCTATGTCTGCGAGGCGCTGTTTCGCGCCGGCATCGCGCCGCATCGCGCGGCCGGTGGCATCGGGGCGCGCCGCATCACCCGGCTTGCCGCGATGATTCGCACGGTTCTTGAGGAGGCGATCGACGCCGGCGGGTCGAGCCTGCGCGATTATCGCCAGGCAGATGGCGAGCTTGGCTATTTCCAGCATCGCTTTGCGGTCTATGGCCGCGAAGGCGCGGCCTGTCAGAAACGGGGGTGCCGCGGCACAGTGGCGCGGATCGTCCAATCGGGCAGGTCGAGCTTTTACTGCCCGAAATGCCAGCAGTGAGACGGCCGGGCCGGCGCTGCGTCACGCAATACTTGATCGGTGGGCGCAGGGTCTCTATTGCGCTCACCCCGAGGCAAGCACAGGGGACATTGCATGGCCTACTCAACTCTTGTCGTGGAGACGACGGATCATGTCGGTCTGATCCGGCTCAACCGGCCCGAAGCGCTCAACGCCCTCAACAGTACGCTGCTGCGGGAGCTGGGCGAGGCGCTGGCTGCCTATGACGCCAATGACAAGGTGCGCTGCATCCTGCTGACCGGCTCGGAAAAGGCCTTTGCCGCGGGGGCGGACATCAAGGAGATGTCCGAGAAATCCTATGTCGACATGTTCGAGGATGATTTCTTCGGGCCGCAGGCCGAGGCGATTCTGCGCATTCGCAAGCCGATCATCGCCGCCGTTGCGGGATATGCGCTGGGCGGCGGCTGCGAGCTTGCCATGATGTGCGATTTCATCATTGCCGCGGACACTGCCAAATTCGGCCAGCCCGAGATCAATCTGGGCGTGATGCCCGGGCTGGGCGGCTCGCAGCGGCTGACCCGGTTCGTGGGCAAGTCGAAAGCCATGGAGATGACGCTGACCGGGCGCTTTATGGATGCCGCCGAGGCCGAGCGCAGC
>JBCBKN010000464.1:0-2794 GCA_038521775.1 Pseudomonadota bacterium
ATCGCGCGATAAAGATTGCCCAAAGGGGCGGTGCCGAACCCAAGCTCGGTGAAGCTGAGCCCGCCAGTGCCCCGCCTGTCCCACGCCCTTGTCCGGATCATTTCACCGCTCCTGCCGCCATGCCCTGGATGATGTACTTCTCCAAGACGATGCCAATGACGATCAGCGGTGCGAT
Organism: Pseudomonadota bacterium; assembly: GCA_038521775.1. Taxonomy (GTDB): domain Bacteria; phylum Pseudomonadota; class Alphaproteobacteria; order Rhodobacterales; family Rhodobacteraceae; genus J013. The sequence continues at coordinate 176 of JBCBKN010000464.1, forward strand.
TGCGGCGGTGGAGAGGGCGGCCATCGACCACCAGTTGATCCCCTGGCTGCCGGTTTGCGAGGCGACCATCACCGGCAGGGTCTTGGCATCGGTCGAGGTCAGCAGGGCGGCGAAGAAATACTCGTTCCAGGTCAAGACCAGGCTCAACAGGAAGGCCGCCACCATGCCCGGCAGAGCGATGGGCAGGATGATGTTGAGAAAGGTGCCCCAGACGCCCAGCCCGTCGACCATGGCGGCCTCATCAAGCTCGGTGGGGATGTTGAGGAACTGGTCGCGCATGATCCAGATGACGATGGGCAGCACGGTAAGGGTGTAAAGCGCGATGAGCCCGATGCGCGTGTCGAGAAGTGCGAGTTCCTTGTAGAGCACCAGGAAGGGCAGCGCCAAGACGACCGGCGGCAGGATCAGCTGGCTGAGGAAGAAGAACAGGATGTCGTGGTTGCGCATGAACCCGAAGCGATAGTTGAACCGGCTGAGCCCGTAGGCGGCGAGCGAGCCCAGCGCGACGGCAAGCGCGGAGGACGAGACCGACACGACGATGGAGTTCCAGAACCGGCTCAGAAACTCCTCGCGCACCGTGCTGACCTGGCCCAGCGCTTCCGGAGACAGGCCCAGCGAGCGGAAGCCCAGCCAGGTGGGCAGGAAATCGACCCAGGGGATCAGATTGCCCTGCATCACATCGCGCGCGACCTTGAAGGAGGTGGTGATGGTCCAAAAGATCGGGAAGAGGCAAAAGAGCGCCCAGGTGATCAGCGCTGCATAGATCAGCCCGCGCGCCAGCCACCATTTGGCGCGAAAGGCGCGGTCGGCGGGGCTGTCTTCGAAAATCTGCGCCTCGGCGGTCATGCTGCCCTGCCCTCAATCCTTTTCCGTGCGCATCCAACGGCGGGTGAGGCCGATGAAGCTCGCCATCACGATGATGATCAGCAGCAGATAGACGACCGCCAGAAGCGTGCCATAGCCGACATTTGAGCGGTCGCGATATTCGCGGAACACGAAAGACGTGACGCTGTCGGTCGCCCCGCCCGGCCCGCCGGAGGTGACGTTGATGATGATGTCGGCCAGCTTGAGCTTGAAGATGATGCGGATCAGCAGCGCGGTGATCGAGACCGGGATCATCAGCGGAAAGATCACCTCGCGAAAGCGCTGCCAGGGGGTGGCGCCATCGACCTTGGAGGCCTCGATCACCTCGCGGTCGAGCGTCTGCAGCCCGGCCAGCAGGATCACCATCATCAGCGGGATCCAGGTCCAGGCATCCATGATCATGATGGTGGCCTTGGCAATGGCAGGGTCGGAGAAGAAGGTCGGGCTGTCCCAGCCCAGCCATTTGGCCAGGCGCGAGATCGGGCCGAAGCGCACCTCCAGCATCGACTTGCCGATCATCCAGCTCACCGCCACGGGCGAGAGCATCAGCGGCAACAGAAAGGCCACGCGAAAGAACTTGCGCGCCCGGATCTGGGCATTGAGCAAAAGCGCAAGGCCAAAGGCGATCACATATTCGACCGAGATCGCCAGCACATACCAAACCATATTGGTCAGCGCGTTCCAGTAGAACGCATCCTGCCACATCTGGGCGAAATTCGCCGTGCCGTTGAATTCCGGCCCGTCGATCGAGGCGAGGTTCCAGTCAGTGAGCGCAATGCCGATGGCAAAGATCAGCGGGAAGATGACGATGGAGACGACAAAAAGTGCCGCCGGCATCACGAACAGCGCGCGTTTGCCGCGCTCGCCCCGGATCAGCACGGTCGACCAGCACAGGCAGACCGAGAAGATGAGATAGGCATAGAGCACCGGGCGCCAGGTCTCGAACCCGCCAGCGGTCACGCCCGCCTCAAAGAGCCCCTGCACCGCAAAGGCCAGCGCCAGCAGCCCGGCAGCCCCCCACACCATCGCCCGCCCCAGCCGGATGCGCTGCGGCGAGATATCGTCGCGCGTGACAGTGTGCAGACGGTCGCCCTCGCTCATGCGCGAAGACTACCCCCCGCCGACCGCGATGCAAGCCGCTTGCGCCCGCCGCGGGGTTTTCGGCCTGCGCGCCGGTCACCCCTGGGGCGGCGGCTCGGGCGGCTGATAGATCATCCAGAACTTGCGCATCGTCTCGGTGACCTCCCAGATGCCGGACCAGTCGGCGCCGATCACGAAGCTGTCGCCGGTTCTGAAGGTCTGGGCCCGGCCATTGCGGTCGGTGATGGTCACCGCGCCTGCAAGCACCGTCATCATCTCATCGACGCCGTAGCGGTCGATCTCAATCCGGCTCGGCGTGCATTCCCAGACCCCCGAGGTGACCCGCCCATCGCCCGAGGTGAAGAAGGTGTGGATCAGCTCATGCGGGCTGTCGGTGGTGAAATGCTCCGGCTGGGCCTCGGTCCCGGGCCCCATGCCGGTCTCCGGATGACCCTCGGGCAGAAGGCGAATGCAAGCGTCCGCGGTCATGACATATGCTCCTTGCGTGTGGTGCCCGGGCCGGCTCGAACGTCGATGGCCCGTGCCGACCTCCTCCGGCGCTTTCAGGCGCGGACAGTCGATCGGCACCCAAGGGTGTGCGACTCAGCGCCCGGATTTCAAGCGCGCAGCAAGCCTGCAGCGCCGCTCGGCCCGCGCATTCCGCGGCAAGGCGAG
>JBCBKN010000465.1:0-2792 GCA_038521775.1 Pseudomonadota bacterium
CCTGGGCGATGAGTTTGAAGAAGCCAACCCGGTCTACCTGATCAGCCTCGTTGCCATACTCGCGGTCGGGTCGGTCTATCTGCGACGCCGAATTGGCGAGCCGAACCGGTTCTTCATCTTTGTTCTGTGGAGCACGCTCGCGGTTTTGAGCGTTGTTTTCATCCTCTCATTATGGGTCGGGAGTTGACCCTGGCGCCCTGTGACCAAATACGCGATGCTCCACACAGCCAGCTTGCGGAGAGGGGCCATGCGCGCAGATCACCACCTTGCCCAACTCAATATCGGCCGGCTGGTCGCGGATACCGATGATCCGCAGGTCGCCGAGTTCATGGCCGCGCTCGACCGCATCAACGGGTTGGGCAAGCGCTCGCCCGGCTTTGTGTGGATCATGGAGGGTTCGGGCGAACCCGGCACCGGCAACACTGAAACCAAGATCGACGGCGATCCGCGTTTTGTGGCCAATCTGACGGTGTGGCAGGATGTGGAAAGCCTGGCGCATTTCGTCTTCAACACAGTGCACCGCCAGTTTTATGAGCGCCGGGCGGCCTGGTTCGAGGCGATGACCGAGCAGCATTTCTGCATGTGGTGGGTGCCGGCGGGGCATCGCCCGACGCTGGACGAAGCGCTTGAGCGGCTTGCGCATCTCAAAACCCATGGCGACAGCGACCAGGCCTTTGGCTGGGCCTATGCCAACCCGCCTGCGCTGCGCCGCTGTGCGGAGCCGGCATGAGAGCCGCGGCCTTGTGCCTGGCCATGCTCGCGGCGGGCTGTGCCGCGCCTCCCGTGGCTCAGCCACCCGCCGCCGAACCTCCGGACACGCAAGCGCCTGGCACACAAGACCTTCCCGAAGATCGAACCTACCTCGGCGGCGCGTTTCGTGCTTTGACCCGCAAGTATCAGGAGCGGCGCTTTTCCTTGACCTTCATCCCGCAGAGGCCGGCGCGCTTTGATCCGCGCAGCAGCGGCGCTGGTTTCAAGACCGCGATGCGAGCATACGTCTTTCGCAACCTATGCCCGACCAGCACGGTGGTGTATTTTCTTGGCGCCATAATTGGACTTTCGCCAAGCAACGCGGTGCTCGTCGATGCGACCTGCGTCTGAACCCGGGGTGACACGGCATCTCGCCGTGTTCAACATTGCGACGCTGATCGCGCCGGAGGGCGATCCGCGGGTGCAGGCCTTTTTTGACGGGGTTGACCGGCTCAACGCCATCGCCGCGCGCAGCCCCGGCTTTGTCTGGCAGTTTCGGGGCGGCGGGCAGGATACCGCCATGCTTGACTATGACAGCACCGGGCTGACTATCCCCCAGCTTTCGGTTTGGACAAGCGCGCAGGATTTGGCGAATTTTGTCTGGAACACGCTGCATCGTCAGTATTTTGCGCGGGCCAGGGAGTGGTTCGAGCCGCTGGGCGATCTGCCCTATCTGGTCTTCTGGTGGGTTCCGCCGGGCCATGTGCCGGATTGCGCCGAGGGGCTGGAGAAGCTGGCCAGGCTGCGCCGTGACGGCCCCGGGCCGGAGCTTTTCGGGTGGGAGCGGTTTCGTGCCGAGGGGCTGATCCCGGGCCGCCAGCCGGTTGCGCCGCCATGAGCGGGACCCAGATCGCCCATCTCAATTCAGGTCAGCTTCGGGCCGATTGGGACGCTCTGCTGGTGGCGGAGTTCGTGGCCGGCCTTGCGCAGGTCAATGCCATTGCGGCGCGCAGCCCGGGCTTCATCTGGCGCTTTTCGGACGCGGATATGAAAACAGCTCAGGAGGATCCGGCCGGGCTCTGGGCACCCTTGCAGCTTACAAAAGCGTCCTGTCGCAAGAATGTGGCGGGCGCGGTGGGATTCGAACCCACGGAACCCTTGCAGGTTCGCCGGTTTTCAAGACCGGTGCCTTAAACCGCTCGGCCACACGCCCGGACCCTTCTTTTAGGCAGGCGGGCGATGCAGAACAAGCGCTGGCCGCCGAACGCGCCCGGGCCGTCCCACCTCGCGGCTTGAAAAGCCAGAACCGATCCCGCAAAACCGGGGCACAGAGGGAGGGTCCGGTCATGGACATGCCGCAATTTGCCGATCTTGACGGCGCATCGGTCTTCATCTCGGGCGGTGGCAAGGGCATCGGGGCGGCGCTGACCGAGGCTTTTTTGCGCCAGGGTGCGCGCGTGGCCTTCGTGCAGCGCTCCGACGCCTCGGCCTTTGCCGATCAGATGGAGACTGCGACAGGGCGCAGACCCTTGCCGCTGATCTGCGACGTGACCGAGATCGACACGCTCAAGACCGCCCTGGGCGAGGCCGCCTCGGCGCATGGGCCGGTCACCGTTTTGATCAGCAATGCGGCCAATGACGACCGGCACCGCACCGAAGAGGTCTCGGTGGCCTATTGGGACCGCGCCCAGGCGATCAACCTGCGCCATTACTTTTTTGCAGCCCAGGCGGTGATTGCCGGCATGCGCGCCTCGGGCGGCGGCAGCATCATCAACCTCTCGTCGATCAGCTATATGATGGGGCTGGGGGGCATGCCCGCCTACACCGCCGCCAATGGCGCGATCACCGCGCTGACCCGCGGTCTGGCGCGTGAGCTTGGCCCCGACCGCATTCGCGTAAACGCGCTGGCCCCGGGCTGGGTTCTCACTAAGCGGCAAAAGGAGCTGTGGGTGACCGAGGAGGGGCTGAAGAGCCATCTGTCCCAGCAATGCATCCCGCAGGCGCTGGAGCCGTCCGACATTGCCGGCCCGGCGCTGTTTCTTGCCTCAAAGGCCAGCGCGATGATCACCGGCCAGCTGCTGGCGGTCGATGGCGGTGTGGTC
>JBCBKN010000466.1:0-2770 GCA_038521775.1 Pseudomonadota bacterium
CCGACATGATGTCGAAGGTCTGCAGGTTCTCCAGCCCCTGCGGCGTGCTGCGGATCAGCCGGTCGACCTCGCGCAACAGCTCCTTGGCATGGATGACACCGACAATATTGTCGGGATCTTCGCGCCAGACCGGGATGCGGGTGTAAGGCGCATTGAGGCATTCGGTCAGGATCTCGTCGGGCGAGCTGTCAGCGTCGATCATGAAGATGTGGCGGCGGTGGCTCATCACCTCCTCGACCGTGCGGTCGGCAAGGTCGAGCGCCCCCAGAAGCCGGTCGCGATCGGCCTTTTCCACCGCGCCTTCGGAATGGTGGAGCGCAATGGCGCCGGCGATCTCCTCCCGCGCCAGGATCGGAACTCCGGCATCGGTGCTGACCCCGAACAGCCGCAGCACCGCCTGCACCAGCACCCGCACCCCGGCCACAACCGGCGACAGCACCCGCACCACGATCCTGATGGTCGGGGCGACCCGCTGGGCCGCGGTTTCGGAATAGGTGATGGCATAGGTCTTGGGCAGCACCTCGGCAAAGATCAGCACCAGCGCGGTCATCACCAAAGTGGCCAGCGCCACCCCGCCATCGCCAAAAAGCGCCGTGAAGAGCGATGTTGCCAGCGCCGCGGCCAGGATATTGACCAGATTGTTGCCCAAAAGCACGGCGCCGATCAGGCGCTCATTGTCCTCGGTCAGCAGCAGAGCGGCCTTGGCCCCGGCCGATCCCTTCGCGGCCAGCCCGTGAAGCTTAGCCCGGCTTGCCGCGGTGAGCGCCGTCTCCGATCCCGAAAAGAAGGCCGACATGACAAGAAGTGCGAGAATGGCCAGTGCGATCCAGCCCAGCGAGGCATCCACGCCCGCCGTGACGACATTCATTGTGCGATCCCTGATCGACCGGGGCCAAAATGCGGCCCCGATCCTGTTTATGGGTCGCTACGCGTGATCCGGCAAGCATGGCGCGTTGTGCCGTCTCGCCTGCCGGTCGGGCCGGGCGGGCGCTTAACCCGGGCTCTGCCCGTTCTCGCGCGGCTCGGTTCGGGCCAGCGGGTGACGCTCTTGCACCAGCCGCTCCAAATCGGCGCGGGCGATATGCGTGTAGATCTCGGTCGTGGCGAGATCGGCATGGCCCAGAAGCGACTGGATGGCGCGCAGATCGGCCCCTCCGGCCAAAAGATGGGTGGCAAAGGCGTGGCGCAGGACATGCGGCGTGACCCGGCCGGGCGCAAGGCCCGCACGAAGGGCCAGATCGGTGACAATGCCGTGGAGTGCGACGCGGGTCAGATGCCCCGAGCGGCCGTGCGAGGGAAAGAGATGCGGCGACGCCTCGGGCCTTCGCATTGCCAGCCAGTTCTGCACCGCTGTCCGGGCCGGGGCAGATAGAGGCACCATCCGCTCACGCCCGCCCTTGCCGCGCACCAGCAACATGCGCGGGTCGCCCCGCAGGGCGGCTGCCTGAAGCGTGGCAAGCTCGCTCACGCGCATGCCGGTTGCATAAAGCAGTTCGACCAGGCAGATCAGCCGCAGACGTTCGCGATGCGCGGCCTGGCTCTCGGGCGTCTTCTTTGGCGCATGCGCGGTGCAGAGAAGCCGGTCCACCTCATCAAGGCTCAGCGTCTTGGGCAGCCGGTGCAGCCGTCCCGCCCCGCGGATCAGGCTGGCCGGATCGTCGCTGCGCAACCCTTCGGCCAAGGCAAACCGGTGAAGCTGGCGCAGCGCGGCCAGCCGACGGGCGCGGGTGGCCGGGGCCAAGCCGCGCTGCTCAAGCTCGAAGAGATAGGCCTCGATCACCGGCGTGTCGGCGGTTTGCGGCGCATCTGCCCGGGCCTCAAGATAGGCGATGTAATCGGCAAGGTCGCGCAGATAGGCCGCGACGGTGTTGGCGCTCGCCCCGCGCTCGGCCACCAGCGCGTCGAGAAAGAGCGGCACCCAGGGATGTGCGCCAGCCGCCCGGGTGAGGGAGCGGGGTGCCTTTTGCGTCATTGGGTCCGGCTGGCGAGCAGGGATTGTGCGGCAATGCGCCGCGCACAACGCTCAAGTCCCAGCCAGCGCAAGACAACAAGCGCTTCGGTCAGGTCCCCGGGGTCGATCTGGGGCCCGGCATCGAGACGCCGCAGCGCGATGAGCAGCGCTTCCCCGCGGCGGCTGTCTTGCAGGATCAGCTCAAGCGTGCCGGGCGGGTCGCGCAGAGCCTGCGCCGAAAACGCCGCGGCGACCGCATGGGCAAGCCGCCCGCCGGTCAGCGGCACGCCGCCGCCCGACAAAACCGCATGTGCGGCCGTGACCGCCCGGCTTTGCGGGTTGGGCGCCGATGGCAGCCAGGACGCCGCCTCTTGCACCATGTCCGCCAGAAGAAGAATCGCCGCGACGCGGGCATCTCCCCCCGCGACGGGTGCAAGCCTGGCCAGGGACGGCGCGTATTCGCGCGCCAGTGCAACCCGCAGCCCAAGCGGCATAAGCAACCGATCGGCCCGGGCCAGCGCGGCCAGGATGGCGGCGCGCTCCCCCTCGGCCAGGGCTTCATCCAGCGTTTGGACCGCCGCCGAACGGCTCCACACCCCGCCCGAGGCCGCGGGTGTTTCGGCCCGATATGCAGCAAAGAGCAGCGGAAACGGCGCCCCGCCAGAGGCGACCAGCCGCTCGGCGGCAAGCATTCGGGCCCGGGGCGGGGCGGTGCTCGTCAGATCAAGATGCGCAAAGGCCAGCGGCTGGTCGCCTCTGGCGGGGCGCCGTTTCCGCTGCTCTTTGCTGCATATCGGGCCGAAACACCCGCGGCCTCGG
>JBCBKN010000467.1:0-2759 GCA_038521775.1 Pseudomonadota bacterium
GGCGATCGGCTGGGTGCGCCCCTCTTCGAAGCGGTAGAGCGAGACATGCGCGTTCGCACCCAGAATGGTGTCGGTGAATTCGGTGCGAAACCCGGTGCGCACGGCCAGGGTCGCGACCAGTGCAAACACCGCCAGCGTGATCCCGATCAGCGAGATCCAGGTCATCACGCTGACGCCCCCCTCGCGGCGGCGCGCGCGCAGATAGCGCCAGGCGAGCAGCATCTCATGCCCAGCAAAGATCCTCACTGCACCCTCCTGCCCCGGCGCGGCGCGCCGCGCGACATGCCAATCGCCGCCCCAGTGAGGCGCAGCATCGCAAGCAGGCCAAAAAACCCGGCCGCCGCAAAAAGCAGGCCGTCCCAGGTGAGCGGCAGGGCGGGGCGAAACTCGGCCCAGGCGGCATCGGCGATGTCGCGATCCGCCGCCCGCGGCACCAGCGCCAGACGATCAAAGGCGGAGGCCTCGGCAAGCTCGGCGCGGACCGCCGACAGCCGTTCATGCCGCCGGAAGGTGCGGCGCATATCCTGCTGGCGTCGGTCGCGAAACGTGCTGCCGGCCAGATCGCTCAGCGCCTCCTCGCGGGTCAGTCCCGCAGCCTGGGCCGAGGCGTCGAAATCGGCCACCACCTGCGACAGCTCATCGACCGCGCCTCCCAGCCTTTGGGCATATTGATGCGAAAAGGCCGGGAATTGCGAGGCCGCCAGACCGCCCGCCACGCTCGCGGCCATGGTCAGGCTGCGCAGGATCATTGCGCAGGCTCCGTGGCAAGAACCGCGCGGGCCAAGGCGGTGTCGAGTGCGATCATCGCATCAACATCGATGCAGGCCCGGTAAAAGGCAAAGAGCGTGAATTCGGCCATCCAGCTCACCGCAAAGGTGCCGATATTCGGGCCGCCACGAAAACAAAGCGCACCAAAATGCCAGAAATTCTGGCTGCCGCGCATCGGTCGGAAGACGGTGCCCAGACCGTAGAATGCCCCATAGCCGGTTTCGGCATGCGGATAGGAGAAGGGGTCGGCGTCAAGCAGCGCCCGGCCCGAATAGACCGCCCAATGCAGCGCGGCATACTCCCGCGCCGACATCTGCCAGCCGCCCCAGGGGCCGAACGCTCCGGTCAGCGGCGAAAGGCGCGCCGTGGCAAGACCGAGCCGGGCGGTTACCTTTTCGGTGCAGGTCTGCGCATAGCTCTCGCCGGTCGCGCGGGCGATGATCGTGCCCAGCAGCGCATAGTTCTCATTGTTGTAGCGGTGGGTTCCGGGCGGCTCATTGCGGCGCGCCAGAACCAGCGCCGTGACGTCTTCATGCCGGGGCCCGGCATTGCCCAGCCAGCGCGGCATCCGAAACTGGGTGCTGTCGACCGTCAGACCCGAAGTGTGGGTAAGGAGCTGGGCGATCGTGGCCTCGGGCGCATCGGCGCCCAGGAACCGCGCAAGCGGGGCGTTGTAGCTAAGCACCCCCTCTTCGACCAGCACGGCAATACAGAGCGCGGTGATCGACTTGCCCACGCTTGCAAGCTCGACCGGCGCATCCGCGCCGACGCCGCGTTCGACCTCGGCGATCGGTTTGCCCATCGAGAGCAGCACCAAAACCCCGCCATCGACATTGTTTTCGGCCAGCCAGGCATCGAAGGCGGCCTCCACCCGCACGGGAATGTCGGCCCGCGCGCTGCCCTGCAGGGTCAAGAACCCCAATACGAGGGCGAGGAGGACCCGCATCAGCCCTGATCGGCCTGTGCGTGACCGGCCAGCGCGTGACCGGCCTGTGCGTTACCGGCCAGTGCGGCAAGACGGTCGAGCGCGGCCTCCGGGCTCATCTCCTCGCTCTCGCCCGAGCGCCGCTCGGTCAGCTCGACCTTGCCGGCCGCGAGCCCCCGCGGGCCAACGGTGATCCGCCAGGGCAGCCCGATCAGGTCCATGGTGGCGAACTTCGCCCCGGCGCGCTCGTCCCGGTCATCGTAAAGCGCTTCGATCCCACGCGCGGCAAGCCCCGCATAAAGCGCGTCGCAGGCCGCATCGGCGGCGCCGTCACCCTGCTTGAGATTGACGATCCCCACGGGAAACGGCGCCACGCTGGCCGGCCAGATGATGCCCTTTTCGTCATGACTGGCCTCGATCAGAGCCCCGAGCAGCCGGCTGACCCCGATCCCGTGGCTGCCCATATGCACCGGCACCCGGGCGCCGTCGGGGCCGGTGACGACCGCCCCCAGGGGCTCGGAATATTTGGTGCCGAAATAGAAGATCTGACCCACCTCGATGCCGCGCGACTGGCGCTGACGGTCGCCGGGCACATCGGCAAAAAGCTGCGCGTCATGCGTCTCGTCAGTGCGGGCATAAAGCGCGGTCCACTGGTCGTAAATGCCCTGCAGCGCCGCCACATCGTCAAAGTCGATCGCGCGGTCGCCAAAGCTCAGATCCGTGACGGCGCTGTCGTAAAAGACCTCCGACTCACCCGTTTCGGCCAGAACGAGAAACTCATGGCTGTAATCCCCGCCGATCGGCCCGGTATCGGCCCGCATCGGAATGGCTTGCAGCCCCATCCGCTCATAGCTGCGCAGGTAGCTTACGAAATGGCGGTTATAGGCGTGCAGCGCCGCATCGCGGTCGAGATCGAAATTATAGCCATCCTTCATCAGAAACTCGCGGCCCCGCATCACGCCAAAGCGCGGCCGGATCTCGTCGCGAAACTTCCACTGGATGTGATAGAGCGTCAGCGGCAGATCCCGATAGCTGCCGACCGAGCCGCGAAAGATGTCGGTGATCA
>JBCBKN010000468.1:0-2752 GCA_038521775.1 Pseudomonadota bacterium
CCGTCGAACAGAAAGCCAGCCGACGGATCGTCGGGCTGGGCAAAGCGCATCGCATCGCCGATCCGGTAAAACCCCTCTTCATCGAAAGCCGCGGCGGTGAGTGCCGGTGCGCGCCAATAGCCGGGCGTGACCGAGGGGCTTTTGAGCCGCAGCTCCAGCTTCCCATCGGCGGGCACCAGCTTCATCTCGACCCCGCGGGCGGGAATGCCGCAATTGCCCGGACTGGGCGCGTCGCGCATGCCGCAAAGCGCAAACGGGCCGGTTTCGGTCGACCCGTAGCCCGAGGAGCGCAGCACCCGCGCGCCGGTCGCCTGTTCGGAGAGCCGCCCCAGCGCATCCCATGTGTGCTGGGCCATGCCCGCGCCCGCATAGATCAGATAGTCGAGCCGCGAGAAGAAACTGTCGCGCAGCGCGTGATCGGTCTCCATTGCCTTGACCAGAAGGTCATAGCCGGCCGGCACGTTGAAATACCAGCTGGGCGCAATCTCGCGCAGGTTGCGGATGGTCATGTCAATCGCCCCTGGGGCCGGCTTGCCCCCGTCGATAAACTGGGTGCCGCCGTTGAACTGGACCATATAGAAGGTCTTCGACCCGGCCGCGACATGGTTCCACGGCGCCCAGTCGCAGATCACCGGCGGCGCGTCGCGCAAAAACGCATAGCAATCGCTGATCATCGCCTGGTTCGCGCACAGGCCGCCATGGGTCTGGACCACGGCCTTGGGCGTGCCGGTGGTGCCGGAGGTAAAGAGGAACTTTGCCACCGTATCGGACGCGACTGCCGCATGGGAGGCGGCCACGGCCGGGCCGGCTGACGCCTCCAGCAGCGCATCGATGGGCAGCCCCCGGCGCGGCAGTGGGTTGAATGACGATACCACGGGCAGGTCGGGTGCAAAAACGGCTGAGATCGCGTCGGCATAGGCCGCACCATCCTCGGCAAAGATCATGCCGGGGGTGAGCTGCTCGGCCACCATGCGCAGCTTTGCGCTGTCACGGCTGGCCAGCGAATAGGCCGGGGCGATGGCCGCCGAGGGGATGCCGACATGCTGGGCGCCCAGCGCCATCAGCGCATGGTCGATGGAATTGCCCGACAGGATCAGAAGCGGCCGGTCGACCGACAGCGCATGGTCCAACAGCGCTTGCCCGATGCGCAGGATCAACCTGCCCGCCGCGCCATAGCTGAGCCGCCGCCAGCCAGCGTCTGCCGCGCGCTCGGCCAGCCAGATCCGGTCGGGATCGCGCGCCGCCCAACCCATCAGCGGCTCGGTCACCCGGTGGGGGTAAGGCCCCAGCGGATCCTCGCGCCAGACGCGGATCACCCCGTCCGGATCGTGGCGCATGCCAAGCTTCGGCGTCCAGGTTGCGATTTTGCGCAGCATTGGTCTCGGCGTCTCCGGGTGGGCCATGAGACCGCGATGTTGACCCTGAGGCGGCCGTTTGTCTACAAGGAAACAATCTCGGATGAGGTGCAGATGGACCAGATCGACGGCGTTTTGAGCTATAGCTGCGACGGGCATGTGGCCCGGATCGGGCTCAATCGGCCCAAAAAACGCAATGCTATCAACGACCAGGTGATTGAGGCGCTGAGTGTCGGCATCGCGCGCGCCAATGCCGAGGCACGGGCCGCGGTGCTGTTTGGCCATGGGCCGCATTTCTGCGCCGGTCTCGATCTTGCCGAACATGCCGAGCGCGACGCCCTTGAGGGCATTCGCAACTCGCGCCGCTGGCACGCGGTTTTTGCGCAGATGGAGTTCGCGCCCATTCCCTGGGTGGCCGCCCTGCATGGTGCCGTGGTCGGGGGCGGGCTGGAGATCGCCTGCGCCACCCATATTCGCGTGGCCGCGGCCGGCGCGTTCTTTGCTTTGCCCGAAGGGCAGCGGGGCATTTACGTCGGTGGCGGCGCGTCGGTCCGGCTGGCACGGTTGATCGGGGCGGCCCGGATGGCCGACATGATGCTGTCGGGCCGGGTTGCCCGCGCCGAGGAGGCCGAGCGCTGGGGCATGGTGCAGTATGTGACCGGTTCCCCAACGGGCGATGCCGCCACCGCCGACCAAGATGGCGCCGCAAAGGCGCTGGCCGAGGCGGCCCGGATCGCGGGGCAGGCGGCGGGCAATGCGCCCTTTTCGAACTATGCCGTCATCCATGCCCTGCCGCGCATCCAGGACATGTCGCGCGAAGATGGCTTGATGGTCGAGGCCATGGTCGCGTCGATTGCCACTGGGACCGAGGAGGCCAAGGCCAGGCTGCGCGCGTTTCTGGACGGGCGCGCCGGCAAGGTCGCGCCGGATGCCTCCCGCCAGGAGGGACCCGCGCCCGGTGACGAGCGGCCGGAATGACCGGGCCCGCCGCCAAACCCACAGATCTCGAACCCGCCGCCGCGCCGTCACCACGCAGGGCGCCCCCGGCGCTCCCTGTGCCCCCCGCGGCCCCTGTGCCCTCCGCGGCCCCGGCGCCCGCGGGGAAGCCGCGCATCGATCTGGGCGCGCTTAGCAACGAGCCCGGCTTTTTGCTGCGGCTCGCGCAGCTGCAGGCCTATTCCACCGTGCTGGAGGGGGTGGATCCCGACGGGCCGCGACCCGGTGCGTTCTCCGTGCTCTATCTGATCGCGCGCAATCCCGGCCTGCGGCAGGGCGCGCTCGCCAAACGTCTGATGATCAAGCGCGCGCAAATGACCAAGCTTGTGCAGGCGCTGACGGCCCGCAAGCTGGTTCAGCGCAGCGTGCCCGCGGACGACCGGCGCGGCATTGAGCTTGCG
>JBCBKN010000469.1:0-2621 GCA_038521775.1 Pseudomonadota bacterium
GCGCCCAGGGTCTGCGGCGAGGTCGCGTTGAACGCACCGCGATAGGCCTTGCCGATGGGGGTGCGAGCGGTTGAGACGATATAGGCGGCGCGCATGGGGCGATCCTCGAATTGCCAAAACGTCAGTGACCTTCACATCTGTAAACTATATTTTACGGCAAAAAAATATATTTTTGCGCCCAGACTGGTTTTCTGCGAGAGTCTCGCGGAATCGCAGCGGGGGAGACGGGCCATGGCTGAGACGGTTGGGATCGAGGATCACGGCGACCATCTGACCGTTTTCATCGACAATCCGGCAAAGCTGAACACGCTGACGCTCGACTATCACCAGGCGCAGCACGCAGCGCTCGACCAGGCGGCGCGGGAGGATCGGATCACCTCGGTCATCATGACGGGGCGCGGCGGGTATTTCAGCGCCGGGGGGGATCTCTCCTTGCTCAAGGGCGCCGTCGATGGTGGCCCGGCGGAACGCACGCAGCTGGTCTCCTCCCTGCAGGCCAGCATTCGCGCGATCAGGACCTGTCCCAAACCGGTGATTGCCGCGGTCGATGGTGGGGCGGCCGGCGGCGGGCTGTCGACCATGCTGGCCTGCGATCTGATCGTGGCCGATGCGGGGGCGAGCTTTCTGGCCGCCCATGTCAAGATCGGGGCCACGGTCGATGGCGGGCTGTCCTGGTTTCTGGCCCGCGCCTTGCCCCATGCGCTGGCCAGCGAATTGTGCCTCTTCGGCCGGCCGGTGGATGCCGAGACCCTGTTGCGCCACGGTGTCATCAATCAGGTTGTTGAGAAGGACACAGCCGAGCCCGCGGCGCAGAAGCTTGCGGCCAAACTGGCGCGCGGGCCGGCGGAAACGCAGGCCGCGATGAAAGCGCTGATGGTCGCAGCCAAGGCCAACACGCTGGAGGCGCAGCTCGATTTTGAGCAGGAGACGCTGGTCTCGATCCTCGGCAGCGTCGGCCCAAAGGAGGGGGTCGCCGCCTTTCTGGAAAAACGCCGCCCGGATTTTCCGGCCGCCGAGGGCCGCAGCATCGCCCCGAGCATGCGGTCATGAGCCTGCCCAAGAGCGATATCGACCTTTTCAGCGATCACACGCTTCTGAACACCGAGGCCGTTTACCGCGATTTGCGGGCGCTGGGCCCCATGGTGCATCTGCCGAAAAACGACCTCTATGCGGTGACCAGCTTTGACGCGGTTCGCAACGCGCTTCGGGCCGACAGCGTGTTGCTCAGCGGCCATGGGGTTGCGGCGAACGACGTGATCAACGGCGTCGACGGCCATGCCACGATCGTGTCGGATGGCGATGTGCACACCCGCCGCCGCGCGGTGCTGATGCGCCCGCTGATGCCCGGCGCGCTGAAGACGCTGAGGGCGCAGATCGATGACACGGCGGACCGTCTGGTGCGCGAGCTGCTGGCCCGTGGCACATTCGACGCCGTGACGGATTTTGCCGCCCATCTGCCCCTGTCGATCGTGGTGGATCTGGTCGGGCTCGACGAAGCGGCGAGCCGCAAGATGCTGGGCTGGGCGGCGGCCACCTTCAACGCGCTGGGTCCGATGAACAGCCGCACAGAGCATGCGCTGGAGGTGGCGCTGGAGCTGGTGGGGTATGTCAAGACCCTGGGGCCCGACACGCTCAAGCCCGGCAGCTGGGCACAGCGCCCCTTCTTTGAGATCGAAACCGGCAGCCTCAGCCCGCCCGAGGCGGCGATGATGGTGGTCGACTATGTCGCGCCGAGCCTTGATACGACGATCCTGGCCTCGGCGCATATGCTGTGGCGCCTGGCCATCACGCCCGGCGCGTTCGACGCGATGAAGGCCGACCAGGATCTGATCCGGGGCATTGTCAATGAAAGCGTGCGCCTGGCCTCGCCGATCCGCAGCTTCACGCGCTATGCCGGCGCGGCCTATGAGACCGATCATGGCAGCATCCCCAAGGGCAAGCGGGCGGCAATACTCTATGCTTCGGCCAATTGGGATGACGGGCATTACGCGCAGGCCGATCAGTTCAAGACCGACCGCAATCCGCGCGACCATGTCGGCTGGGGCCATGGCGCGCACAGCTGTGCGGGGATGCATCTGGCGCGGATGGAGATGGAGGCGCTGGCACGGGCCCTGGCCCGCCACGTGCGCGAACTGGGCGTGGGCACGCCCGTGCCGCTAATGAACAACCTGCTGCAAGGGTTTCAGGCGCTGCCGGCCTGGTTGCGCTGAGTTTTCGCGGGCCAAGGATTCCGCCGGTAACGATGCGGTGCGCTATGGGGATGCGGCGAGATCCAGCTCGGGGCCCAGCGGAACGATGCCGGTGGGGTTCAGCTCGAACGCGCCATGCGGCGTGTGGATCAGGCTCAGGAAATAGTGCCGCTTCATCCGCTCAAAATCCACCGTGGCCGCGACCCGCGGATCGGCCCACATCCGGCGCGTAAAGGCCCAGAGGCCGGGAAAATCCGCCACCCGTTTGAGCAGGCATTTGAAAAGCGGGCCATAGACCGAGTCGAGCCGGATCAGGGTCGTGAACAGCCAGATATCGCTGGCGGTGACGTGATCGCCATGCAGATTGCGGCGGTCGGAAAGCCGCGCGTCCATCTCCTCCAACAGTCGAACAGGGCCCGAAGCTGGGTTTCA
>JBCBKN010000470.1:0-2599 GCA_038521775.1 Pseudomonadota bacterium
GCCGGGCGGGTGGTAAGATCCGGGCAGATCGCCCGCGCATCGGCCAGCGCCATGCCGCGGCGCAGCCCGACCGCCTCGGCGGCCGCGGTGACCGCGCCCAGATGCCGGGCCTGCCCAAGCTCGACCACTGTCGCAAAAGGCCCGTCCGCATCCCAGCTTCCGGCCAAGTTCCCGGCCAAGTTCCCATCCCAGCTCCCGGCCCCGCCATCGGCCAGCGGAGAGGGTCCTCGCCCGCGCCGGCACAGCCGGTCGGTGCCCAGCCGGGGGAACCACAGCGCCATGATGCGGCGCGCCGGCGGGTGGCGCGCGGGCGAGCGCGGGGCGGGACGGGTGCCGGGGGGTGAGCTCTGGGGGGGCGGGGTGCGGGTCATGGCGGGCGGGGTTGTGGGCGGTCTCGTCTGATGGGGCCTTAATCTCGGAAGTGGAATGTTCTTTCTTTGTTCCAGTTTAGCCGATCCTCTGCCGGAGTCGAGCCAAAGCCCGCCGATCCTCTGCCCGATCCTCTGCCCGATCCTCCGCCCGCCGATCCTCTGCCCGCCGATCGTCTGCCCGCCGATCGTCTGCCCGCCGATCGTCTGCCGCCGGTCCTGCGCGCGCCCGTGCCTCTTTTCCGCCACCGTCCGATCTGGCACAAGACCGGCCGTGCGATCCGGCGGCCAAATGGGAACGGGACATGCAAACGCCAAAGGCGGTGGTTTTTGACATCGGCAATGTTCTGGTGCGCTGGCAGCCTGAACGGCTCTACGAAATGCTCATTCCCGATCCCAAGGCGCGGGCGGCCTTCTTTGCCACATCGGGCGTGGAGGACATGAACCTCGACATCGATCGCGGGGCGCCGTTTCGCGCGCATATCTATGCGCATGCCAAGACCCGGCCCAATCAGGCCAAGCTGATCGAGGCGTGGCACGACAACTGGCCGCAGATGTTTCAGCCGGCGATCGAGGGGTCGATCACGCTGCTGCGCCTTTTGCGCCGCCGCGGCGTTGCGGTTCATGCCCTGTCCAATTTCGGCGCCGAGAGCTTCGATCTGGCGCGCACGCTCTATCCGGCGCTTGACGAGTTCGACATTCCGGTGATTTCGGGCCGCGAGGGGGCAATCAAACCCGACGCGCGGATCTATGAGATTCTGGAGGAGCGCAGCGGGCTGTCGGGGGATGCTCTGTTCTTTACCGATGACAAGGCCGAGAACATTGCGGCCGCGCGCAAGCGGGGCTGGCAGACGCATCTCTTCCGCAATGCCGATGCGCTGGCGCTGGAGCTTGCCGGGCTGGGGCTGATCGAGGCGCATGAGCTGCCCGGCGGGGTGTGATCCGCCGGCATGGCCCATCGAGCGACCCGGCGCAATCGGGGCTTGATCTGTCGCGCGCATCCGCGTATCGGCAGCGGCTTGACCGGAAAGGACATATGATGCCCCGCCACCTCGTTCTTGCCGCCGCGGCCATGGCCGCGATCGTGCTGGCCTCCAACATCCTGGTGCAGTTCCTGCTGGGGGATTGGCTGACCTGGGGCGCGCTGAGCTATCCGCTGGCCTTTCTGGTCACCGACCTGACCAACCGGCTTTACGGTGCCGCCGCGGCACGGCGGGTCGTCGCGGTGGGGTTTGCGATGGGCGTGGCCTGCTCGGCCGTGGCAAGCCTGTGGGACCTCACGACCCTGCGCATCGCGCTGGGTTCGGGCCTGGCCTTTCTGGTCGCGCAAAGCGTCGATATCGGCGTCTTCAACCGGCTGCGGCAGGGGCGGTGGTGGCGCGCACCGCTGGTCTCGTCGCTGATCGGCTCGGCGCTCGACACGGCGGTGTTCTTTTCGGTGGCCTTCGCGGCGGCCTTTGCCTTCATCGACCCGGCCGATCCCAATGGCTGGGCGCGCGAGGCGGTGCCGCTTTTGGGCGCAGGGCCCGAAGCGCCGCTTTGGGTCTCGCTCGCGGTCGCCGATTTCGGCGTGAAGCTGGCGCTGGCGCTGATTGCACTGGTGCCGTTCCGCCTTCTGTCCGGGCGCCAGGCGGCCTAGCGCTCAGCCGCCCCGCGCCCGCTGTTCCAGGCGCGGCAGCATGGCCGAGAAATCCTGCCCGCGCCCGTCCTCGGCAACGAAGGTCCGGTAGAGCGCGGCGGCCAGCGCGCCCATCGGCGTTGCCGCATCGACGCTTTCGGCCGCGGCCTGGGAGAGGTCGAGATCCTTCAGCATCAGCTCCGCCGCAAAGCCGGGGCGATAGCCATTGTCGGCCGGGCTTTTGGGGCCGACCCCAGGGGCGGGACAATAGGTGTTCATCGACCAGCACTGGCCTGAGGAGGTCGAGACGACGTCGAACATCGCCTGGCGGTCGAGCCCCAGCCGGTCGGCCAGCGCAAAGGCCTCGCACACCCCGAGCATCGAGATGCCCAGGATCATATTGTTGCAGATCTTGGCGGCCTGGCCATTGCCGGCCGGCCCGCAATGCACCGCCTTGGCGCCCATGATGTCAAAAAGCGGTTGGGCCAGGGCAAAGGCCTCGGCGCTGCCGCCGGCCATGAAGGTGAGCGTGCCGGCCTGGGCGCCGCCCACCCCGCCCGAGACCGGCGCATCGACGGGCAAAAGGCCCAGGGCCGCGGCATCGGCCGCAACC
>JBCBKN010000471.1:0-2559 GCA_038521775.1 Pseudomonadota bacterium
CGGCGGGCGCCGGGCCGCCACCTGAAAGGCATTGTAGGCGCCCCAGGATTTGCCGAACATGCCGCCGCGACCGCACCCGCCTGCGCGATGAGGCCATGCATCCGCGCTTTGCCGCGTCCGGATACGCTGCGCTGCGCGTCGACCAGCGCGGGTCGGGCGACAGCGACGGGGTGATGCGCGACGAATACACCGATCAGGAAACCCAGGACGGCGTCGATGTCATCGCCTGGATCGCCGCTCAGCCCTGGTGCAACGGGCGCGTCGGCATGTTCGGCAAATCCTGGGGCGCCTACAATGCCTTTCAGGTGGCGGCCCGGCGCCCGCCGGCGCTGAAGGCCATCGCCCCGGTGATGGGCACCGATGATCGTTGGCTTGAAGACATTCATTTCTATGGCGGCTGCCTGGCGAACGACAATTTCTGGTGGGGCGCGATCATGCAGCTCTACAACGCCTTTCCGCCGGATCCCGAAATCGTGGGCGATCGCTGGCGCGCGATGTGGATGGAACGGCTGGAGGCGATGAGCTTTTGGCCCGCGCAATGGCTCGAACATCAGACCCGCGATGCGATGTGGCGGTGCGGCTCGATCTCCGAGCGCTACGCTGATGTGCAGATCCCGGTATATTTCTTCGGCGGCTGGGCCGATCTTTACCGCGACACGCCGTTTCGGATTGCCGAGCATCTGCCCGATGTGAAACTGCTGATCGGCCCCTGGGCGCATCTTTATCCGCATGAGGGGATCCCTGGCCCCAAGGTCGATTTCGTCGCCGAGGTGACGCGGTTCTGGGACCATCATCTGAAGGGCATCGATACCGGGCTGATGGGTGAGCCGCGGCTGCGGTTTTTCCTGCAGGAGGGTGCGCCGCCGGCCACAACCCAGCTTGCGCGCACGGGCCGCTGGGTGGAGGAAGCGGCCTGGCCGTCGGCCAATTGCGTCGATCACTGCTGGGCGCTCAACGAAGACGGGCTGAGCTGGCCGCCCGACCCGGGCCCGGCGCTGAGCATCTGCTCGCCCCAGACCTTCGGAGCTGCGGGCGGGGATATGTTCTCCTTTGCCATCCCGGGCGACATGCCGGCCGATTGCCGCGTCGATGCAGGCGGGGCGCTGAGCTTTCGCGGGGCAGAGCTGGAGGCACCGCTCGATCTGCTCGGCCAGCCTGTCCTGGCGCTGAGGCTGAGCGCCGACCAGCCCGCCGGGATTGTCGCGGTGCTGCTGGTCGACGAGGCGCCCGATGGCGCGCAGAGCCTGATCTCCCGCGGCTTTGCAAATCTCCAGCAGCGGCAGTGGGACCCGGCGCGGGCGGATCCGCCCGATCCGGTGAGGCCGGGCGAGGAGTTCGACATTGCCCTGCGGCTTCACGCTGTCGGCTATAGCATCGCCGCGGGCCACCGCCTGGTGGTGCAGATCGCGTCTGCCTATTGGCCGATCCTCTGGCCCGCACCGGCGCCGGTCACGCTGCAGATCCGAACCGGCGTCTCGCGCCTCCATCTCCCGGTCCGCCAGCCGGTTGCCGCACCGCAACCGCGCGCCCTGCCGGTGCCGCCAGACAGGCCGCCGCCGCTGCCGCCGTTGCCGGCGAAGACGGTGACGGTGACCAAGGATGGGTCGATGACACGAACGCTCACCACCGATCTTGTCTCCGGCGTGCATACGGCCCGCGTCTTCATCGATGGCGGCGTGTTCGGCCCCATCGGGCGCATCCGGCTTGACGCGACCGGGACCGAGATGAGCGATGTCTCCGACCGGGTCTACCGCATCCATCCCGACGACCCGCTTTCTGCCGAGGCGCGGATGGATCAGGAGGCGACGTTCACCCGCGGCGACTGGCAGGTGCGCATCGTCACGACCGCCCGCCAGACCGCGACGCGCGAGGCCTTCCTCCTTGATGCCACGGTCGAGGCCTGGGAGGGCGAGACGCGCATACATAGTGTCGAGTGGCACCATGAGATCCCAAGGAACGGCATGTGATCGAGATCCCCACCCGCACCGATTTCCCGCGCCAGATCCGCGAGGTCGAGAACATCTGGATCCCCATGCCCGACGGGGTGCAGCTTGCCGCCCGGATCTGGCTGCCTGTGGATGCCGAGGCCGATCCGGTGCCGGCGATCCTGGAATACCTGCCCTATCGCAAGCGCGACGGGACCGCGCCGCGCGACCAGCTCACCCATCCCTATTTCGCCGGGTTCGGCTATGCCGGGGTACGGGTCGACATGCGCGGCACGGGCGACAGCGACGGGATCTGTCAGGGCGAGTATCTGCCCCAAGAGCAGGAGGATGCGCTGGCCGTCATCGCCTGGCTGGCCGAGCAGCCCTGGTGTTCGGGCAAGGTGGGAATGATCGGCATCTCCTGGGGCGGCTTTAATGGGCTGCAGCTTGCCGCCCGTCGCCCGCCGGCGCTTGGGGCGGTGATCTCGCTCTGCTCGACCGATGACCGCTATGCCGATGACATCCATTTCATGGGCGGGGCGTGCCTGACCGACAAGCTCGCCTGGGGCGCCACGGCCTTTGCCGTTGCCAACACCCCGCCCGACCCCGCCATTGTCGGCGCGCGCTGGCGTGC
>JBCBKN010000472.1:0-2541 GCA_038521775.1 Pseudomonadota bacterium
CCCCAGCTGGTCGGAGTTGAAGCGACACAGTCTCATGGCGCCACCCTTTGCGCGGTGAACTCAAAGCGAATGGCAACCGCATAGCCCGCGGTGCCCTCATCGGGCGCGGTGTTTGCGCCGAGCCCGAACTCCCGCCGGTCGAGACGTCCGGTTCCCACGGCGTGCAGGGTTGCGCCATCGGCGTCGATCTCCAGCGTCAGCGCAAGCGGCACCGGCGCCGAGCGGTCCTGCAGGGTAAGCACGCCATCGGCGCTGTAGGCCGCCTCGCCGCCGGTGGCTCTGAGCTCGGTCAAGACCCAGCGGGCCGTCGGGGAGTGCGCAACCGAGAGCCAGTCCGGCCCCAAGACCTGCTCATCCGTGGCCGGCAGGCTGCTGGCCCAGCTTGTTGTGTCGATCACCACGCTGACACTGGCGCTCTCCGGCTGCCCCGGCTGGAACGCGATCTCGGCCTGAAAGACTGCAAAGCGCGCCCGGATCTCGAAATCCCGCGCCCTGCCCTGGATCTCGAGACGTTCGCTGCCCGGCACAATCGCCCATTGCGGCGCTTTGGCCTCTGCCGTCTGCGCAAACACCGAATGGCCGCCCGCCAGCGCGGCTGCAGACAGGGCCAGCATGTGCAAAGCGCGCCGGGCGCGCGCCCAGGGCGGGCCGGCGCGGCGCCGATCTCCCCCAACATTGCGATGCCGAATGGTCGCGCGGGCCATCAGCCGTCGACCTTGATCGCCTCAAGCTCGATCTGCACCGACACCTGGTCACCAAGCGCACCGACAAAGGCCGTGACCCCCCAGGCCGAGCGGGTCAAGACAGCCGTCGCACTGATCCCCAGCGTCTCCTTGTTGCTGATCGGGTTGGTGCCCAGCGCGTTGAAGGTGGCCTCCAGCGTCACCGGCAGGGTCTGGCCGTTCATGGTCAGCTCACCGGTGATGGTTCCCGTCCGCTCCGAGGTTTGTTCGATGCCGGTCGATGCAAAGGTGATCGCCGGGTTGACCGCGGCATTGAGCACATTGTTCGATTTGATCCAGCCGTCGCGCTCATCATGATTGGTGTTCACCGAGGCGGTGGCAATCGACGCTGTGACGCTGCTGGCGGTCACGTCATCGGCGACATAGCTGATGGTGCCCGTCACCTCCCCGAACCAGCCGATGGATTTGGCAAATCCCAGATGGTCGAGCTGGAACGTGACCAGCGTGTGCGCCGGGTCGATCATGTATTCGTCCGACAGCGCCATCGAGGGTGCCAGCAGGGCCGTTGCCGCCAGCAGGGTTGCCGTGATCCGCATCGCTTCCTCCCATATTATTAGATGCCTAATTTTCTGCATGGTTTCGGGCCAAACGCAAGGCAATTGCGCCGGTCCTCACCCGATCCTTGCCAGCTGCGCCATCATGCGCAGAAGGGTCGCTTTGGTTATGGCCAGATCCTCGGCCGGGATGCCGACCGTCGCGGCGGCGTTGGTCGAAATCGCCAGCGGCTCAAGCACGGTTCTGAGCGCCCGGCCCCGCTCGGTCAGATAGACCAGCGGCCGGGTCGTGTTCCCCTCCGGCACCTTTCGCGCGATAAGCCCGTGCTCCTCCATCCTGGTCACCGCCGCATGCACCGTGGGCGTCGTCAGCCCGGTGCGGTCGGCAAGCTCCCTTTGCGACAGCCCTTCCTCGGTCCACAGGATCCGAAGAAACGCCCAATGCCCGAAGGGCACGCCATGGGGCTCCAACTGACGCTCCAGCGCGCGGCGAAAGCGACGCTCCAGAAGATAGACGAGATGCGCAAAGCGTTCATTGTCGAGGTCAGGGGCAGACATGGACCCCGCTTCGCGCAATTCGCCGAAGCTGTCCAGTGCCTACCGGCCTGTCCGAACCCGCCGTGTCGCGCGGCCGGCCCTGCCCGGGCGGTGATCGCGGGCGGCCGGCCGGGTTGGATCAGGCCGGGTTGGATCAGGCCCGGCCGGGTCGGGTCGGGTCAGGCGTAAAGGTCGTAGCTGCCGGACTGGCCGAGCAGATAGGCCATGGTCTCCGTCGCATGGGTCTCTTCGGCATCGGCCGAGCTTTCCTCCTGCAGCCGGATAAGCCGCCCCTGACCGGCATCGAGCATCCGCAGATCGGCAGTGTCGGGGCCGTTCACCGTTTGCAGATCAGCCAGCAGAACATCGGTCGGCGTCGGGGCCGCACCCTGCAGCTTGGACCAGGTATGGTCGATCGCCATGGTGCCGGCCGCATCAAAGAGGACGCTCTCGGTGTTTTCCACCGCGATCCAGCCCAGCTCTTCGGTGGCGCGCAGGCCGTCGGCGGCTTCTTCCTCCTGCATGGCCACATCTAAGCCGGTGGTCGAGACATCGCTGATCCGGTTGGTCACCGGCCCTGTGCCATTGTCGCTCGACACCTGCGCAAAGACCAGCGGACCGGCATTGAAGGCCGCACTGTAGCTGACCGAGGCGGCGACTTCATCGCTGGCCGAGACATGGCCGGCCTCGACGATGGTGCCGTCGATCAGGGTGTGGCGCCCCTCCGACATCGCCATCCAGCCGATCGTCTCCTCGGTATGCCAGCC
>JBCBKN010000473.1:0-2516 GCA_038521775.1 Pseudomonadota bacterium
CTGGCCCGGCTGGGCTATGCGGGTGCGATTTATTTCGACACCTTCCCCGACCAGGGCGGGCTCGACCCGGTGGCCGAGGCGCAGACCAATGTGCAGGCGACCGATCGGCTGCGCCGCCTGGCCGCCGAGCTTGCCGACGACCCTGCGCTTGCCGCGGCGATGGGCCGCCAGGACGCGGCCCAGACCATGCGGATCGTGCAGGCAGCACTTTATGGCGGCTGACCCGGGGGCCGACATCCTGGTTGTCGGCGCCCTGCATTGGGACACGATCGTTACCGCGCCGCGCCTGCCGGTACTCGATGAAACGCTGCCCGGCGGGGGTGTGAGCTATGCGCTAGGCGGCAAGGGCGCCAATCAGGCGGTCGCGGCCGCCCAGCACGGGGCGCGCGTGGCGATGGCGGGCTGCGTGGGCGCTGATCCCGCGGGCACCGCGATGCTGGCCGCCCTCGACGCGGCCGGGGTGGAGCGCGGTCAGGTCCGGGTCATGCCCGGCGCATCGGGCATGAGCGTGGCCATCGTCGGAGAGACCGGCGGCTATGGCGCGGTCATCGTCTCGGCGGCCAATCTTTGCATCGATGTGGCACAGGTCGCGCTGCCGCCCGGCTGCCGCATCCTTATCTTGCAAAACGAGATCCCCGAACCGGTCAATGCCGCACTTGCCCGACGGGCGCGGGCGGCCGGGGTTTACGTGCTGCTCAACGCCGCCCCGGCCCGGGCGATGGGCGCGCTCGCCGGCCTGGTCGATCTTTTGATCGTCAACCGGGTCGAGGCCGCGGCGCTGACCGGCACCGATGACCCCAAAACCGCGCTGGCCCGTCTTGCGGAAGGCTGCGCCACGATCGTCACGCTGGGCGCGGAGGGGGCGATCTGGCAGGACGGCGCCGCATCGGGCCTGCAGCCGCCCCTGCCCATTGCGCCGATCTCCACCCATGGGGCGGGCGACGCGTTTGTCGGCGCTCTCGCGGCGCGGCTGGCCCGGGACGACCCCTTCGCCGAGGCCTGTGCCTATGCGACCTGCGCTGCGGCCCTGCATGTTGCAACCCCGCCGGACCGGCGCGCGGCGATCACCCCGGCCGATACAGGCGCACGCCTTGCCCAGCTTGCGCGGCCCATGCCTCTGGACTGAGCGCCGTCGCCCGCTCACCCCGCGACATGCGGCGGCAGTTGATGGCCATCGGCCTCCAGCTCCTCGCGGTCGAGATAGGCAATGAAGATGCCCGGCGGCTCGTGCTGATCGGTCATCGCCTCGACCTGCGCGGCGCTGCGGGTGGTTCGGGTGTGATGCTGGCGCGTCCAGGCGAAATGATGGGCCGCCAGCCGCGCGATCTGATCGTCAAAGGCCGGGTCGCCGCCCAGATCCACCAGCTCGCCCGGATCGCTGACAAGGTCGAACAGCATCGGGCGAAAGCCCTCGGCATGGATGTATTTCCAGCGCCCGTCAAAGACCATGACCAGCCGTGCGGCGGCCTGATCGACCCCGGCGGCGCGGCGCGCATCGCGGGTGCTGTAATCGTACTCCGAAAAGCAGACCTCGCGCAGCGCGGTCGCCTGGCCGTGCAGAAGCGGCGCAAGCGAGCGGCCTTCGATAACATGCGGCTTTGCCGGCCCGCCGAAGAACTCCAGGAAGGTGGGCGCGAGGTCGATCCCCTCAACCAGCGCGTTGCATTCGGTGCCGCGGGTGGCCTCGGCCGCGTCCCGCGGGTCATAGACCATAAGCGGAATGCGCGCCGAGCACTCATAGAAGAGATCCTTCTCGCCCAGCCAATGGTCGCCCATATTGTCGCCATGGTCCGAGCAAAAGACGATCATCGTGTCGTCGAACCGGCCCGTCCGTTCAAGAAAGGCAAACAGCCGGCCAAGCTGGTCATCAAGCTCCTTGATCAGCCCCATATAGACCGGGCCGACCAGATCGCGCACCGCCTCGCGCGAAAAGCTCTCGCAGATGCGGGTCTGCAGCCAGGCCTGCATCAGCGGATGGTCGGTCTGGCGCTCCGCGTCGCTGCGGTTGACCGGGGGCAGATCGGCCGCGCCATACATCGCGTGATAGGGCGCCGGCGCCAGATAGGGCCAGTGCGGCTTGATATAGCTCAGATGCATCAGCCAGGGCCGGTCGCCCTGCGCGTCGATGAACTCGATGCCGCGGGTGGTCAGCCAGGCGGTCTCGGAATGCTCCCGCGGCACCCGGGCGGGCAGGGCGGCGTTTTCCAGCATCCAGCCCGAGCGCAGCGTGCCATCCGGGGCAAGGCCGGTATTGGCCCATTCCTCCCACGGATTTTCGCCATCCATGCCATGGGCGCGCAGATAGGCGTCGTAATCCTGCGCATGGCGCCCGGGGTAGTCGCTGTGATTGGTGCCGTCATCGCGCACGAAAACCTCGAACCCGCATTCGGCGACCAGCGCGCCGATGGTGCTTTCAGGATCGATGCCCAGCCGGGCCATCCCGTCGCGATCGGGGATCATATGGGTCTTGCCGACCAGGGTGCTGGGCACGCCCAGCGCGCGCAGATGATCGCCCA
>JBCBKN010000474.1:0-2512 GCA_038521775.1 Pseudomonadota bacterium
CTCTCGCCCGCCGCCTCGATCGCCGCATGCGTTGCCTCATCAAGCTGCATTGCCCCCTCCCATGGCATCTTAAAGACACGCCGCGCGGTCCGGGGTCAATCCCGCGTTCGGCCCGCAGCGGCGCTGACGGGCGCACAATCCGATGCCGCGACCCACTCACATATGGGCCGCACACGCGCCGCCTATGAACCGCGCAAGGGCGGCGGATCGAGGCGCTGGACGGGTGGGCATTCTCCCGTGTAGGAGTGTAAAAAATGTGGGAGGGAGGCGGCATGATCGCGGGCAAGGCAGAGACGTATCCGGCACGCCCGGCCGCCGACGAAATCCGCAAGACGACCTGCTATATGTGCGCCTGCCGCTGCGGGATCGATGTGCATCTGCACAGGGGCCCCGACGGGCTGAAGGTCAGCCATATCGAGGGCAATCGCGACCACCCGGTCAATCGCGGCGTGCTCTGCGCCAAAGGCTCGGCCGGGGTGATGCAGCATCTTTCGCCCGCCCGGCTGCGCGCGCCGATGCGGCGGGTGGGGCCGCGCGGCTCGGGGCAGTTCGAGGAGATCTCCTGGGAGGAGGCGCTGCAGACCGCGGTCGACTGGCTGGCGCCGGTGCGCGCGTCGGATCCCAAGCGGCTGGCGTTCTTCACAGGGCGCGATCAGAGCCAGAGCCTCACCAGCTGGTGGGCCCAGCAATTCGGTACGCCCAATTATGCCGCCCATGGCGGGTTTTGCTCGGTCAACATGGCCGCGGCCGGCATCATGACGATGGGCGGGGCGTTCTGGGAGTTCGGCGCGCCCGACTGGGAGCGTGCGAAATACTTCATGCTCTTTGGCGTGGCCGAGGATCACGACAGCAACCCCATCAAGATCGGGCTCGGCAAGCTCAAGGCCCGCGGCGCACGGGTGGTTGCGGTGAACCCGGTGCGCACCGGCTACAACGCCATTGCCGATGAGTGGATCGGGATCACGCCGGGCACGGACGGGCTTTTCATCTTGAGCCTGGCGCGTGAGCTGATCCGCACCGGGCATGTCGACCTGGCCTATCTTGCCAGCGTCACCGATGCGCCCTTTCTGGTGGTCGATGATCCGGGCGCGGCCGATCACGGGATGTTCCTGCGCGATGCCGAGGGCCATGCGCTGGTCGCGGCCCATGGCTCGGGCGAGATCCTCAGCGAGGCAGCACTTGGCGGCCCCGACAGCCGCGCCGGCCCCAACCGCCGCGGCGGTCCAGGCGGCCCAGACGGGCAAGACGGGCCAGACGGCCCCGCGGTGACGCCGGCACTGGCCGGGCGGTACACGGCACAGGGCCGCCCCTGCCGGCCGGTCTTTGAGCTCTTGGCCGACAGCCTTGCCGACGAGAGCTATGCGCCCGAACATGTGGCCGAGCGCTGCGGCATCCCCGCGGCCACCATCCGCCGGATCGCGGCCGAGCTGGCTCATGTCGCGTTCGAGCAGGCAATCACGCTCGATCAGCCCTGGACCGATATGAATGGCGTGCGCCACGCGACCATGACCGGGCGGCCGGTGGCCTTTCACGCGATGCGCGGGATCTCGGCCCATGCCAACGGATTTCAGACCGCGCGGGCGCTGCATGTGCTGCAGATCCTGCTGGGATCGGTCGAAACGCCGGGCGGGTTTCGCTTCAAACCGCCCTATCCCAAACCGCTTTCGGCCCATCCCAAACCCTGCGGCACCTGCAACCCGGACACCCCGCTGGCCGGCCCGCATCTGGGCTTTCCCCGCGGGCCCGAGGATCTGTGCCTGACCGAGGATGGCCAGCCCACCCGGCTCGACAAGGCGTTTTCCTGGGACGCGCCGATTGCCGCGCATGGCATGATGCATATGGTCATCGCCAATGCCCATGCGGGCGATCCTTACCCCATCGACACGCTCTTTCTCTACATGGCCAACATGGCCTGGAATTCCTCGATGAACACGGCGCGAACCATCGAGATGCTGACCGACACGGATGCGAGCGGCGCCTATAAGATCCCGCATATCATCTATTCGGATGCCTATTCCTCGGAGATGGTGGCCTATGCCGATCTGATCCTGCCCGACACCACCTATCTGGAGCGGCATGATTGCATCAGCCTTCTCGACCGGCCGATCAGCGAGCCCGAGGCCGCCTCCGACGCCATCCGCTGGCCGGTGGTCGAGCCTGACCGGCCGGGCCATGACGGGGTGCGCGGCTTTCAATCGGTGCTGATCGATCTGGGCGCGCGGCTGTCCCTGCCCGGTTTTGTCGACGACACCGGCGCGCCGAAATATCGCGACTATGCCGATTACATCGTGCGGCATGAGCGCCGCCCCGGCATCGGCCCGCTGGCCGGGTTTCGCGGCAATGGCGATGCGCATGGCCGCGGCGCGCCCAATCCCGACCAGCTTCAGCGCTATATCGAGAATGGCGGGTTTTTCACCGCGCATATCCCCGATGAGGCGCAGTTTATGAAGCCCTGGAACGCGGCCTATCAGGACTGGGCCGTCGGCATGGGGTTTTACGACGCGCCCCAGCC
>JBCBKN010000475.1:0-2500 GCA_038521775.1 Pseudomonadota bacterium
AGGTCTCAGGCGGTGGCCGCACGGCGGTTTTGGCGGGGATCGGGGGCAACGGCGCTGCCGTCGAGGCCGGGTGCGGGGTCGGGTCCTGGCTCGGCTGCGGGCTCTTCCCCCGGCTGGGCGCCGCGCGTGCCGGGGTTGTGCGCGGCGGGATCGCTCTGCGCGCGGTTCGGACCCGCAGCGACCGCGCGGCCGGTGCCGGTTGCTGCTGTGCCTGCGGGTGTGGCCGCGTTCTCGGCCGGGGCGCCAGGATCGGCCTGCAGGGCGGCGCCGGTCTGCGCGGCGGCATAGCCCATCAGCCGGGCCTCGCGCGCCAGCAGGCCGCGCAGCGCCTTCAGAACCTGGTAAAACCGCCCCTCGCCCAGGGCTGCGGTCGCCGCATCGAGCTTGGCGCGGCTGTCGGGATCGGTGAAGACCTGGCTGAGCTGCTCGATGCCGCGCAAAAGCTGCGGCTGGGCGGCCTCGGCGGTGGTTTCGCAGGCCAGAACCAGCTGCGCGATATAGCAGACCCGCTTGACCGGGGTGTCGATCCCGTCGGGATGGATCGCGTCGCGCAGCCGCAGCACATGCGCATTCTCGGTCAGGATCCGCACCCGCGTGCGATGATCGCCGTTTTCGAGCACAACGCCATTGATCATGAAGCGCTCGCCCGGGGTGAGTTTGAGGATGAGCCCGGGCATCAGGCCGCCCCGCCCGCAGGCGTGCCGCGCAGCGCATCGGCCGGCTCGGCCGGAGCTGCGCCCATCGGCGGCTCGCCGCGCAGCCCGCGCATGACGGCGGTGTTCACATCGATGAGCGGCTGGGCATCGGCCGTGCCGGCCAGCACCGCATCGGTGTGGCGCGTGGTGAAGATGGCCAGCGATAAAAGACCCGCGCGCAGCCCCTCGGGCAGGGCATTGTCCTCCTGCGCGAGATCTTCGGCCAGGATCGTCCAGAGCTTGCGGTTTTCGGTGATTGCGGCGGCCAGCTTTGGAAAGCCAGGCTTGCCGTCCGCATGGGCAGCGACCAGCCGGTGCGTGACGCGCGCAAAGGCCTGGTATTCGGTGCGCCGCGGTGTGGCTTCGGCGCGGCCGGCCTGGGCATAGGCGTTTTGGGCGACTGCGGTGCTTTGCATCGGTATGTCCCTCGCTCATGCCGTCCCCACGGCAGGGGCAATTGCCTCGCGGCACCGGGCGCGTGGGTCCGGCGGCGAGGTGGGGCCCCCGCCCGCAACGGGGCGAGGGGGTGATCAGTGGGGCGGATCGCGCCCGCCCCGGGTTCAGGCCGCGATCAGCGGAAGAGCGCCAGCAGGTTCTGCGGGTTCTGGTTGGCGATCGAGAGCGCCTGAATGCCCAGCTGCTGCTGGACCTGCAGGGCCTGAAGCCGCGCCGAGGCCTCGGTCATGTCGGCATCGACCAGTGCGCCCACCCCGGCGGTGAGCGAGTCTGTCAGCGCGCTCACAAACTCCTGCTGGGTGTCGATGCGCGTCTGACTAGAGCCAAAGGCCGCCGCCGCGTCGATGGCGATTTGGATCAGTGGATCAATGGCCGCCAAGGCGCCCGCCGCATCCGCATCCACATCGATCCCAGCAAGCGCCGATAGCCCGCCTGCCCCTGGTGCAATCGTTTCACCCGAGATTGCAATATCGAAAGTGTTCGTGTTTGCGAAGAATATCGTACCCGACGCACCGGCCGTGACCGTTAGACCATCGATGTTGAGATTGTTTAGGGCGTTCGATACTTGGACACCGAGCACAGCATTGACATCAGAACTGTTACCAGTGTCCATATCGTTGGCGGTCACCGTGTAGACGGCCGTCTGACCGCCAATGGTGATCGAGATCTTGTCGCCACCAGCTGCGTTGAAGCCTGTGCCGTCGATGGTGAGGGTGATCCCGGTCGAACCGGCATTGATCACACCACCGAAGCTGGTCGAGTTCGACGAAACCGTGCCTGATCCAATGCCGGTAAAGGCGCCAACCGCAGTGCCCGAACCCGAGGCAAGATCCTGGCTGGCCACGGTGATGTTGGCGGTGGTCACAACGCCGGCCGCGTCGCGGTTGAGCGAGGCGAGCACGTTGATGTTGCCGCCGGCCCCATTGACGAGGTTCACGCCGTTGAACTGGGCGCTGTCGACGACCGAGCCGACCTGGCCGACCAGCTCGTCGATATCGGCCTGCAACTTCTGGGTGTCGGCGGAGGGATCCTGGGCGGCGACGATTTTCGATTTCACCTGATCGAGCAGGTCGGTCACGGTTTCGGCCGCGGTGCGGGCCACGGCCACGGTGGCCGAGCCGGTCGAGAGCGAATCGTTGATGGCCTTAAAGCCGTTCACATCGGTGGTCATGGTCTGCGCGATGGCCCAGATCGAGGCGTTGTCGCGCGCCGTTGCGACCTTCTTACCGGTCGAAATCTGGTTCTGAACCATATCAAGGTTCTTGTTGGTCATGTTGAGGGTCTGCAGCGCGACCATGGCGCTGGTATTGGTCAGGATCGAGGACATATCGTCTTCCCTTGGCGATCGG
>JBCBKN010000476.1:0-2431 GCA_038521775.1 Pseudomonadota bacterium
CGCACCGGCGAGATCGGCGCGGTTGTCCTGGGCAAGATCGAAAAGAAGGGCCGGCAGAACCGCCGCGTCTCGATCACCCTGGCCGGGTAGCGCAGGCCTCCTGCACCCCGCTCAGCACCGCTGTGAGGTTCTGCCCCAGATCGGGGCTCAGATACCCGCCCTCCTGCACCAGCACCAGGGGCAGCCCAAGCCCGCCGATGGCAGCGCCGATGCGCGAAAACCCCGCCGTGGTGACCGCAAGCCCCTTCAGCGGATCATGCTCATGCGCATCGAGCCCGAGTGCCACGACCAGAACATCGGCCGCAAAGGCGCCGATCCGGGCAAACGCGTCGCGCAAAGCCTCCAGATAATCGTCATCGCCCAGACCGCGCGGCAGGGCGAGGTTGAGATTTGCGCCAAGGCCCTGCCCCGCGCCCCGCTCCTGAGGATACCCCCAGAAGAACGGATAGAACCGGTCGGGCTCGGCATGCAGCGACACGGTCAGAACATCGCCACGGGCATAGAAGATGCCTTGCGTGCCATTGCCATGATGCACGTCGATGTCGAGGATTGCCGGGCGCCGCCCCGCCGCCAGCAGGCGCTGTGCCGCAATGGCCGCGGTGTTGAGAAAGCAAAACCCGCCGGCGAGATCGGCAAAGGCATGATGCCCCGGCGGACGGCAGAGCGCATAGGCAGCCGAGGCGCCCGCCAGCACCGCATCGGTCGCGGCAAGCCCGGTCTGGGCCGAGGCATAGGCGCTCTCCCAGGTCCGGGGCCCGATGGGACAGGCCGTGTCGGCCTGATGATAGCCCGCCTGACCCACGGCCGATTTGGGATAGCCCGCGCCGCGCCGGTCGGGATGGATGTTGGGCACAACCTCGGGCGCGGCACCGTCGATCCGCGACCACCGCGCATGGATGGTCTGCAGAAAGCTCAGATAGGCCGGGTCATGCACCGCCGCGATCGGCGCAAGCCCCTGATCCTCCGGCGCGGCAAAGACGCAGCCGGCCGCCGAGGCCCCCGCCATCAGCGCCTCGATGCGCGCCGGGCTTTCCGGGCTGGGGCGGCGCGTGCCGTTCATGACGAAATATTGCGGGTCATGCGCCGCCTGGACGGGATCGAAAAACGCTTTCATAGCCCCTCTTCGCGCAGCATCGCCTCGGTCTTCGGATCGGGCCCATCATAAAAGGCCGTCAGGGCGCGGGGAAACAGCGGATCTTCCGGCGCGGCCTGCGCAAAAAGCGTGAGGCAGGCGCGGAACTTGACATCATCGGGCGATCCGAAAATGGCATGAGCTGTCTTGCCCGCATGCGCCAGCACGGCCGTGACGCAGGCGCGCAGCCGCGGCCCTAGAACGGGATGCGCCAGATAGGCCTGTGCCTCGGCCAGATCGGCAATGGCATAGCGGCGCGACATCTCAGAGGTGCCCAGCCCCGCGATCTGGGGCAGGACGAACCACATCCAATGGCTGCGCTTCTCGCCTGCCTGCAGCTCGGCCAGCGCCCGGTCCCAGACCCCGTTCTGGGCGGTGAGAAAGCGCGTGAGCTCAGTGGGCGCGCTCACTCCGCCTCATAGCCCGTTGCGGTGAGTTGGAGCATCACCTCTCCGGGGCCCGCGAAGAACACGCCCGTCAGGACAAGGCGCCGGGGGTCTCGTTGCTGGATCGCCGGCACATCGCGACGCGACCGTGCTGCGCGCCGCTGCTCCTGCAAAAGATCCGCGGGCGCGTAATTGACGCGGCAGGAGAATTCGTCGTCAAGGCTGGCCCGCACCAGATAGCGCCCGCCACCAAAGGCAACGGGCTCGGGCGTCACCTGCGCCAAAGCTGCCTGCGGTGTTTCGACATTGGCCAGGCAAACGCTCTGGAACAGCTCGATTGCCTTGGCCGACAGTTCCGGGCTGGCCGAGAAGGCCGAGCCCGACACATCGCCGCAGCCGGCCAGGGCAAGGGCCAGCGCGCCGGCCAGCGACATGCCGCAACGGCGGATCAGTTTGAGGTGTCCGTCGTCTCGGTCGTCTCGGCGGCCTCCTCATCGCTGACGATTCGGCCATCGACCCACTGGCCCTCGTATTCCTCGCCGCTGGCATAGACCATCTTGCCCGTGCCCTGGCGCTGCCCCTTGCGGAACGTGCCGGTATAGACATCGCCATTGGGATAGGTGGCGGTGCCGACCCCGTCGATCTCGCCCGCCGTCCACTCGCCGGCATAGATGAACCCGTCCGGCATGGTGATCGTGCCGTCGCCATCGCGCTGGCCGTTTACGAAGCGGCCCTCATAGATGGTGCCATCGGCATAGGTGGCCTTGCCCAGACCGTGGCGCAGCCCGTCCTTCCACTCACCGACATACTCATAGCCGTCTTCATAGGTCATCTTGCCCTGGCCATGATACTTGGCGTTCTGGAAGGCGCCCTCATAGGTCATGCCATTGGCGTATTTGGCGATGCCCGTGCC
>JBCBKN010000477.1:0-2427 GCA_038521775.1 Pseudomonadota bacterium
CCCCGGGGGGCGCCTCGGCCGGGTCCAGCTCGGCCGCGGCATCGGCGCCGCTGGCCTCATGCGCCTCGACCTCCTCACCCTCATCGCCCTGGGCCGGCGCGCTCACGGTCTGGCCCAGAAAGAAGGCGCGGAAGAGCGCGTCGAAGGCCTCGACCTGCTCAGGCGGCACGGCAAACAAGGCGCGGGCTGCGCGATAGATATCGGTCAGGCCGCGCGGACCCAGCAGGCCGATGGCCTGGATAAAGCCGATGGTCTGGTCCGGCGCCACCGCAAAGCCGTTTGCCCGCAAGAGACCGGCGAAATCGACGAAGGGGCGCAGCGCGCCCGGCAATTTGCCTGGTAACGTGCCGGGCGGCGCGCCCGCCAGTGGGCCCGCCAGTTTACCAGCCACTGGGCCCGCCAACCCGCCGCGCATATGGGCGGCCCGGCCTGCCGGGGTCGCGCGGGTCATGCCGCCTCTCCGGGCAGGATCTGGCCCAGATGCGGGGCAAGATAGGCCAGATCGTCCTGGGATTTGAGCGCGGTGCCGATGGCGCGCCGAAACGCATCGGGCCAGGCCGCGCCCTGCGCGTTGAGGAGCGTCGCGGCCTCGGCCCATTCCACCGTCTCGGCCACCCCGGGCGGCTTTGCCAGCGGCTCGCGGCGCATCAGCCCCACCGAGGCGACCACCGCCTCGGCCGTGGCGCGCGCCACCGAACTGGCCCGCGCCATCACGATCTGCGCCTCCAGCCCCGGGTCTGGATAGTCGATCCAGTGATAGACACAGCGGCGGCGCAGGGCCTCATGCAGCTCACGCGTGCGGTTCGATGTCAGCACCACGACCGGCTGCGTTGCCGCCCGAACCGTGCCGGTTTCGGGGATCGAGATGGTGAAATCCGACAGAAACTCCAGCAGGAAGGCCTCGAATTCCGGGTCCGCGCGGTCGACCTCGTCGATCAGCAGCAGCGAGGTGTCGGGTGCGCGCAACGCCTGCAGGAGCGGCCGGGCCAGCAGGAAGGTTTCGTCATAAAGATTCACATAGGCCTCGCCCGCCTGACGAAGGGCAAGCATCTGGCGGGGATAGTTCCACTCATACAAGGCCGCCGCCGCGTCGATCCCCTCATAGCATTGCAGCCGGATCACCTGGCGCGACAGCACCGCGCCCAGGGCCTTGGCGGCCTCGGTCTTGCCCACGCCGGGCGCGCCCTCCAAAAGCAAAGGCTTGCCCAGCGCAAGGCCCAGATAGGCCGAGGTGGCGAGCGCCGTGCCGGCCAGGTATTGCGCCCCGCTCAGCGCCTGTTGCAACGCCTCGGGGCCGTCGATGCCGGCGATGGAGGCGCGCACGGCCATCAGCGCCGCCCCTGCGGGCGCGCCCCGCCATTGGCGCGCAGGCCCCGCAGCACCAGCTCGGGCGTGATCGGCAGGCGGTCGCAGCGCAGCCCGACGGCATTGTAGATCGCATTGGCAACCGCCGGCAGAACCGGGTTGGCGCACATCTCGCCCGGCCCCTTGCCGCCAAAGGGCGCATCCTCGGCCGGCCGTTCCAGCACCGCGATGTGATGGGGCACGATCTCACCCGGCCCCGGCATCAGATAGGCGTTGAAATCCTCCGCCCCATGGGCGCGGTCGGGGTAATAGGGCTCGGTCGTCTCGTAAAGCGCATGGCTCACCCCCATCCACGCACCGCCGACAATCTGCTGTTCGACAAGCTTTGGGTTGAGCGCCCGGCCAACCTCATAGGCCGAGTTGATCTCGGTCACCGTCACCTCGCCGGTCTCATCATCAACGGTCAGATCGACGACCAATGCGGCATGGGCAAAGGTCGAGACCGGGGTCATCTCGCCGGTGTCTGGGTCGACCTCGGAGGGCGGGATGAGGAAGATGCCGCGGCCTGAGATCGTGCGCCCCTGGCGGAACTGTGCGGCAATGGCGGTGTCGGCGACGGTGATCGCGCGGCCCGGCGCGCCTTTGACATGGATGTTGCCGCGCCCGTCAGTGTCAAGATCGCGCGCATCGACCTCCAGCTCTTCGGCGGCCGCCTCCAACAGCTGCTGGCGCGCCTCGCTGGCCGCGCGGATCACCGCATTGCCGACCCGATGCGTGCCGCGCGAGGCAAAGCTGCCCATGTCATGCGGGCCGGTATCGCTGTCGGCGGTGTCGACATAGACATCCGCGATGGGCACGCCGATCGCCTCGGCCGCGACCTGGCGGGTGACCGATTTCATCCCCTGGCCCAGATCGATGGCCGCGAGCGTGACCATGAACTTGCCGTCCGGCGTGGAATGCACCAGCGCCTGGGCCGGGTCGCCGCCGAGATTCATCCCGATCGGGTAGTTGATGCAGGCAAAGCCGCGACCGTGATGCAGGGCCATCAGCGCCGCCTCGTGCCGGAGAGAAAACGCGACACACCGGGCCGGTTCACGCCGCGGGTGAAGGGTTTGTCGGGCG
>JBCBKN010000478.1:0-2409 GCA_038521775.1 Pseudomonadota bacterium
CGGCCGTCTGCCGGTGATTGCGACCCTGGCCGATCTGGATGAGGCGGCGCTGGTGAGCATTCTGACCAAGCCCAAGAACGCGCTGATCAAGCAGTATCAGCGGCTTTTCGAGCTGGAACAGGTGGTGCTGACCTTCACCGAGGAGGCGCTGTCGGCCATCGCCAAGAAGGCCATCGACCGCAAGACCGGCGCGCGCGGGCTGCGCTCGATCCTGGAGAATGTGCTGCTCGACATGATGTTCGAGCTGCCCGGCATGAAGGGGGTCGAGGAGGTCGTGGTCGGCGAGGATGCCATCCATGGCTCGGCCAAGCCGATCCTGGTCTATGCCGATCGCAAGGACACCCCGGCCAGCGCCGGGTGATCCCTGGCGCGGGCGCGGCGCCCGGTTGGGTGGCCGGCCTTGGAGGTGTGCGGCGCCCCGCCGAGATGGGGGCGTAGCCTCGTGCGGCGGGCTGGCGGGTTAGGGCCTCGACCTGGGTTGGTGCGACATGGCGGCAAACTGGGTCCGTGGCGCGGGGCCGAAATCCGGGCCGCAAACTGGGCCGCAAACTGGACCGGCGGAACGAACTGGGCTGGCGGCACATGGCCGCAACCGGGGTCGGCGGCGCCGGGCCAAAATCGGGGCCACAAACCGGGCTGGCGGAACGAAGCCGCGATCGGGTCGGGCGGTACAAAGCCGCAAACCCAGTGGGCGGCGCGGTGCCGAAGTCTGGGCTGGAGGCGTCGGGCGGCAAACCGGGCTGGCGGTTCAAGACCTCGATCGGGGGACCGGCGGCATAGAGCCTGGATGGGGACGAGCCTGGATGGGGGCCGGAATTGCGGCCACGGTCGGTGACAGGATCGGGGCAAGGATTGGGGCCGCGTTCGGGTGCACGATCCGGGGCACGATCCGGGGCGGGGCCCGAAATCCACTGGACCTTGCGGTGAAATCGCGCTTGATAGGAGCGCACGCGAACCGGAGAACCGCATGAGCCTGCTGTCGCAACTGTTTACCTGGTGGAACGGGCAGACCCTCGGCACGCGCCTCTTCACGATGCGCCATGGCGAGAAGGTCGGCGAGGATGAGGCCGGCAACTGCTTTTACCAGACCGCCAATGGCGCGCGGCGCTGGGTGATTTATAACGGGGTGTCGGAGGCGAGCCGCGTGTCGCCCGACTGGCATGGCTGGCTGCATTACACCTATGACGCGCCGCCCAGCACCGCGCCGCTGAAGCGCAAAAGCTGGGAGCGGCCGCACAAGCCCAATCTGACCGGCACCGATGGCGCCTATCGTCCGCCGGGCAGCATTGCGCCGGGTGCGGTGCCGGCGGGCCGGGCCGAGCCGCGGCGCGATTATGACGCCTGGTCGCCGGAGGGCTAGGATATGGCCAGTTCCGCTGCCGAGGCGCTGATCGGGGCCGTGGTGCTGGTGGCCGCCGGCGGCTTTCTGGCCTATGCCGCGCAGCAGACCGATTTCGGCCCCGGCGCCGACCGCTATGAGCTGGTGGCCAAGTTCCGCAAGGCCGAGGGTGTGGCGGTGGGCACCGATGTGCGGCTGTCGGGGGTCAAGATCGGCTCGGTCACTGCGGTGAGCCTCGATCTTGCAACCTATCAGGCCGTCACCATGCTGACGGTCAGCAGCGCGCTGGAGATCCCCGAGGATTCCGACGCGAAGGTTGCCTCGGAGGGGCTGCTGGGCGGAAGCTATATCGAGATCACCCCCGGCGCGTCGGAATTCATGCTCAAGGCGGGGGATGAGTTTCAGTACACCCAGGGCTCGGTCTCGCTGATCGATCTGTTCCTGACCTTTGGGCAGGACAGCGCCGAGGAATGAGCCGCGGCCCGGGCAGCGCTGAGGAGCAGGCTCTGGCCGAGGATCACTGGTCGGCCGCCCGCTATGGCGCGGCGGCGTCCTTCGTGCCCGCGCTGGGCGCGCCGGTGCTGGACCTGTTGGCGCCGCAACCGGGCGAGCGGATCCTGGATCTGGGCTGCGGCGACGGGGCGCTGACCGCGCAGATCGCGGCGGCCGGCGCCGATGTCTTGGGGGTCGATGCCTCGCCCGACATGCTGGCCGCGTCCCGCGCGCGCGGGCTGACGGTGGCGCAGGCCGATGGCCAGGCGCTGGGCTTTGCCGGAGAGTTCGACGCGGTGTTTTCGAACGCGGCCCTGCACTGGATGACCGATCAGCGCGCGGTGCTGGCCGGGGTGGCGCGGGCGCTGCGGCCGGGCGGCCGGTTCGTGGCCGAGGCGGGCGGGCATGGCAATGTCGCCGCGATCCGCACCGCGCTGATCGCGGTGCTGGCGCAGCATGGCGTGGCGACCGATCTGACGGATATCTGGGCGTTCCCGACCGCGGAGGAGCAGCGCGCGGCGTTGGAGGCGGCGGGGTTCCGGGTGGAGGAGGTCGCGCTCATTCCCCGCCCCACTCCA
>JBCBKN010000479.1:0-2395 GCA_038521775.1 Pseudomonadota bacterium
GCCCTTGCGGCGGTCGAGGATGGCCGCACCGAGATCCTGCCCGAGCAGCACAAGAAGGTCTATTTCAACTGGCTGCGCGAGATCGAGCCCTGGTGCATTTCGCGCCAGCTTTGGTGGGGGCACCAGATCCCGGTCTGGTATGGGCCGGACTTGGACCAGCTAAAAAGCTTGGCGCCTGACGGCAGTCAGCACCTAACGATATCGAACTGCAAGAAAGCGTTCTGCGCAGCTACTGAAACAGACGCCATTGCTGCCGCGTCTGACTACTATGGCGATGCGGTTTGGATT
The DNA here is from genome assembly GCA_038521775.1 of Pseudomonadota bacterium. Taxonomy (GTDB): domain Bacteria; phylum Pseudomonadota; class Alphaproteobacteria; order Rhodobacterales; family Rhodobacteraceae; genus J013. The sequence continues at coordinate 289 of JBCBKN010000479.1, forward strand.
GTCGCAGAAGCCACTTCACAGTTTAACGCGGCGCATCTTGATTTCGCCGATCCCGAAAAGCCCGTGGTTTCGTTGAAGCGTGATCCCGACGTCCTCGACACCTGGTTTTCCTCCGCCCTCTGGCCCTTTGGCACGCTGGGCTGGCCGGAGGAGACCGAGGCGCTGGCGCGCTATTACCCGACCTCGGTGCTGATCACCGGGTTTGACATCATCTTCTTTTGGGTTGCCCGGATGATGATGATGGGCACCGAGTTCATGAAGGACGAGGCCGGCGCCCCGCAGGTGCCGTTTCACACCGTTTATGTCCATGCCCTGGTGCGCGACGCCAAGGGCCAGAAGATGTCGAAAAGCCTGGGCAATGTGCTCGACCCGCTGGAACTGGTCGATGAGTACGGCGCTGATGCGGTGCGCTTCACGCTCGCCTCGATGGCGGTGATGGGGCGCGACCTCAAGCTTTCCACCAGCCGCATCGCGGGCTATCGCAACTTTGTCACCAAGCTTTGGAACGCCGCGCGCTTTGCGCAGATGAACGGCGCGCGGGGCTGGGCGGGCGACGGGCTGCCTGAGGCGCGCGAGACGCTCAACCAATGGATCATCGGCGAGACGGGTCGGGCCCGGGCGGCCTGCGATGCGGGGCTGGCGGCCTATCGTTTCAACGACGCGGCGAACGGGCTTTACGCCTTTGTCTGGGGCCGGGTCTGCGACTGGTATCTGGAGCTCGCCAAGCCCTTGCTGGCCGAGGGGCATCCGGCGCGGGCCGAGACCCAGGCCGTTCTGGGCTGGGTGATCGACCAATGCCTGATCCTGCTGCACCCCTTCATGCCCTTTGTGAGCGAGGCGATCTGGGGCCAGTCGGGCGAGCCGGCCAAGATGCTGGTGCATGCCGATTGGCCGGCCTTTGACCGCGACAGCCCCGATGCGGATGCCGAGATCGGCTGGGTGATCGGGCTTATCGAGGAAATCCGCTCGGTCCGGGCCGAGATGTCGGTGGCGCCCTCCGCGCAGATCCCGCTTCTGGTGGTCCAGGCCGGGGAGGAGGAGAGCGCCCGGCTCGACCGGCATGCCGCGCTGATCGGCCGGCTTGCGCGGGTGCCGCAGATGACGCCGGTCGCGGCAGCCCCCAAGGGGGCGGTGACGCTGACCGCGCCGGGTGCCACGCTTTGCCTGCCGCTTGAGGGGCTTGTCGATGTCGCAGCCGAGGAGGCACGGCTGGCAAAATCCCTCGCCAAGCTGGAAAAAGAGGTGAAGGGGATCGCGGCCAAGCTCGCCAACCCCGCCTTTCTGGCCAAGGCGCCCGAGGATGTGGTCGATGAAAACCGCGAGCGGCTGGCCGAGGCTGAAAGCGATGCGGCCAAGCTCAACGCCGCCCGCGCCCGGCTCGCCTCAATGACCTGATCGCCCGCGCGGCGGCCATATGGCCAGAGCATAAGGAGAATGCGATGGAGTTTCCGCTGATCGGGCTGGGCACCTGGCCCCTGAAGGGCGCGGAGTGCCGCGATGTGGTGACCGAGGGGCTGGCCATGGGCTACACCCATCTCGACACCGCCCAGCTTTACGAAAACGAGGCCGAGGTGGGTGCGGGGATTGCCGCCTCGGGCGTGGCGCGCGACCGGATCTTTGTGACCACCAAGGTGATGCAGGACCGGTTTGTCGACGGCACGGCGCTGGAAAGCGCAAAGGTCAGCATGGACAAGCTCGGCGGGCCGGCGGATCTGCTGCTGGTGCACTGGCCGCCCAAGGGGGTGGAGACGCTGGCGGTCATCGATGCGCTGGAGGAGATCCGCGGCGCGGGCCTGACCACGCATATCGGCGTGTCGAACTTCAATGTGCCGATGCTGACCGCGGCCGCCGGGCGGGCGACGATCCTCACCAACCAGGTGGAGTTTCACGCGCTGATCGACCAAGCGCGCCTGAAGGCCGCGGCCGATGCGCTGGGCGTGCGGCTCACCGCCTATATGCCGATTGCGCGCGGCCGGGTGTTTGCACTTGCCCCGATCGCGGCGGCGGCCGAGCGGCTGGGCAAGACGCCGGCCCAGATCGCCCTGCGCTGGATCGTGCAGCAGGGGGTCACGGCGATCCCCATGTCGACCAAGACGGCCAATTTGCA
>JBCBKN010000480.1:0-2387 GCA_038521775.1 Pseudomonadota bacterium
CGCCAGCGCCGGCGCGCGAGCCTGGCTGGGACGGGCTGACCGTTGCCGACATCGCGGTCACGATCGTGGCCGAGGACAGCCCGGTCCTTCGCCCGACACCACGCCCGGTGCGTCGGCGGGATCTGCCCCCCCAGACCACGGAGCCTGCGCAATGATCCGCCGCCCGCTGCGCCCGCTCGCCGGCGTCATCCGGGCCCGCAGCCGCGGCGAAAACCCCGATCTGGTCGAGGCGCATCGCCGTGCTGAGCGCTTGCAGGCGGCCCGGGCGCAGGAGCGGCGCCGGGCGGAATGGCGCCTCACGCTGCTGGCCTTTTTGCTTTTGGCCGCCTTTGGGGCCGCAACGCTGCGCATGGCCGTCATCGCGGCCTCGGACCCCGGCGAGCCCGTGGTGGTTCAGCGCGACGCGCCGGTGAGTGCTGCGCGGGCCGACATCACCGACCGGCATGGCCGGGTGCTGGCCACAAACATTGTTGCGCATGCGCTTTACTCCGAGCCCAGCTGGATGGTCGACCCCGTGGCCGCGACCGACGGTCTGATGCGCATCTTTCCCGATCTCGACCGGGCCTGGCTGACCGAGAAATTCGCGCGCCGCAAATTCTTCTTCATTCGCCAGGCGATCTCGCCCGAGCAGATGCAGAAGGTCCATGATCTGGGCGAGCCCGGGCTGAAATTCGCCCCGCGCGAGATCCGCGCCTATCCCGCGGGCCGCCCGGTGGCCCATCTTGTGGGGCATGCCGGCATCCGCAACCCGGATGTCGATGCGGCCGAGCTGCGCGGCATTGCCGGGGTTGAGCTGACCTTCGATGCCTGGCTGAGCGACCCCCGGCGCTTCACGGCCCCGGCGCCCCAGGCGCTGGCGCTGTCGATCGATCTGACCGCGCAGATTGCGCTGCGCGACGTGCTTGCCGCGGCGATTGACCGGACCGGCGCCAAAGGCGCGGCCGGGGTGGTGATGGATGCCCGCACCGGCGAGGTGCTGGCCATGGTCTCGCTTCCGGATTTCGACCCCAATGACCGCCCGGAGGATCCCAAGGACCGGCGCCTCTTCAACCGCGCCGCGCAGGGGGTTTATGAGCTCGGCTCGACCTTCAAGCTGATCACCGCGGCAATGGTGATGGAACGCCGCCTGGTCGGCCCGGACACGCTCATCGACGCGACGTCCTTTCGCTGGGCAGGCCTGCATGTGACCGACAGCCACCGCATGCCCCCGGAGCTGCCCTTGCGCGAGGTGATCGCGCGCAGCTCAAACCCGGCCACGGCGCGGCTGGCCGTGCTGGCCGGGGCCGGGGCGCAGAAGGATCTTTTGGAGCGTCTGGGGCTATTTGAACCGCTTTCGATTGAGCTGCCCGCGGCGCGTCAGGCGCGCCCGCTCTTGCCGCCGCGCTGGAGCGAGCCCTATCTGATGACCATCTCTTACGGGCACGGGCTGGCGGTGACCCCCCTGCATCTGGCTGCGGCCTATGCCAGTTTGACCAATGGCGGTCTGCGCGTGCAGCCCACATTGCTGCGCGACGCACCGCCCCCGGGTGAGGAGGCGCGGGTGATTTCTCAGGCCACCTCGGCGGCCCTGCGCGACATGCTGCGCCTGGCCGTCACGATGGGCACCGGCAAGCAGGCCGACGTTCCCGGCTATCGCGTGGCCGGCAAGACCGGAACGGCCGAAAAGGTGGCGCCCGAGGGCGGGTATGACGAGGACCGGGTCCTTGCCACCTTTGCCGCGGTGCTGCCGGCGGATGCGCCACAGCTTGTGGTGGTCGTCACGCTCGATGAGGGATCGATCGAGAAGTACGGGCAGACCTGGCGGAGCGCAGGCTGGACAGCGGCGCCCCTTGCTGGTGAAACCATTCGCCGAGTGGCGCCGATTCTGGGGCTTCGCCCCGGGCCCGGGGTCGATCCCGTGCGGAGGCCGGCGCCGGGGACCGATGCGATCCCCGTGCGCAACTGAGGTCGAATGAGGGCGTGCGATGAAGGATGGGGCATGACGCGCGGCCGGACCCGCGCGACGCTGGCCGAGCTGGGGCTGGGCCCGATCTCCGGCAGCGCCGCGCTGACCTCCGTTGCCGGGCTGACCGCCGACAGCCGCGAGGTCGCGCCGGGCATGCTTTTTGCCGCGCTGCCCGGGGCCCAGGTCCATGGTGCCCGTTTTGCGGCCGATGCCATCGGTCGCGGTGCCGCAGCTGTGCTGACCGATGCCGAGGGTGCAGCGCGTCTTGGCCCTCAGACGGCCCCGGTGCTGATCGACAAGGCCCCGCGCCGGGCCTTTGCCCAGGCGGCTGCGGCCTGGTTTTCCGGCCAGCCCGCCAAGCTGGTTGCAGTGACCGGCACCAATGGCAAAAGCTCGGTGGCAAGCTTCACGCGCCAGATCTGGGCGGCGCTCGGGCAGCGCG
>JBCBKN010000481.1:0-2367 GCA_038521775.1 Pseudomonadota bacterium
CAGCTTGGGGCCCAGCGGAACGATGCCGGTGGGGTTCAGCTCGAACGCGCCATGCGGCGTGTGGATCAGGCTCAGGAAATAGTGCCGCTTCATCCGCTCGAAATCCACCGTGGCCGCGACCCGCGGATCAGCCCACATCCGGCGCGTAAAGGCCCAGAGGCCGGGAAAATCCGCCACCCGTTTGAGCAGGCATTTGAAAAGCGGGCCATAGACCGAATCGAGCCGGATCAGGGTCGTGAACAGCCAGATATCGCTGGCGGTGACGTGATCGCCATGCAGATAGCGGCGGTCGGAAAGCCGCGCGTCCATCTCCTCCAACGCGTCGAACAGGGCCCGAAGCTGGGTTTCATACGCGGCCTGGTTCGGGGCCAGCCCGGTTTTGTAGACGCCCGTATTGATATGGGTGTGGATCCAGAGGTTCAGCTCGCGGATATCGTCGCGCAGAGGGTCGGGAAACAGCATCGGCGCCTCGGGCGCGAACCCTGCAAAGGCTGCCGCAAACATCGCCACGATATCGGCAGAGCTGGTCGAGACCACCCGCTGCGTTTGCGCGTCCAAGAGGATCGGGACCGCCGCGCGACCCGTCACGCGCGGCTCGGCCGCGGCAATCACCTGGTAAAGCCGCGTCGCCCCGAAAACCGGGTCTGCATCGGGTGGGATCTCCCAGCCATTGTCGCGTTTGACCTCGTTGACATCCGTGGTCGCAATGACGTCTTCGAGCCCCAGGAGGGTGCGCGCGAGCAGAACCCGGTGCGAAAACGGACAGCCATAGGAGACATAGAGCCGATAGCGCCCCGCCTCGGCCGTAAACCCGCCGCGCCCGGTGGGGCCCGCCGCGCCGCTGGCCGTGATCCAGTTTTCCAGCGGCGTGTCGTTCGGGTCGCCCTCTGCCTTTGCGTCTTGCCAGACCCCGTTGACCAGAACCCCCATGATACCGCCTAGCTCGGAAACACGATGCCGGCCTCTTCGATGGCCGTCATTTCCTTGGCCAGGGCCCGCTGGCAGGCCGGCTGCTGGGCGACGCGCTGGACAAGGGCCGCGGTGTTGGGAAAATCGGCCAATGGGAACCCAGCCGAGGCGGCCGTCAGCACCAGCCAGCGAAGGTAGACATCGACGATCGAGAACTGGTCCCCGTAGAACCATTTTTCGCCCGACACGCGCTCTTCAACCTCCGACAGCGCTTCGGCAAATTTGGCAGTGCCATCCGCCTTGATGCCGTCAAACGCGTCTTCCGTCGTGAACCGCATCGGCATGCGAATTTGGCGGACCATCGGGTGGATGGTGGCCGAGCACCACACAAGATCCGACCGCTGCTGGGCCTTTTCCAGGGGATTGTCGGATTTTGGCAGGATGCCGGCATCGGGGGCCATCGCATCCAGCATCGTCAGGATCGACGCGTTTTCGGTGATCGGAACCCCGTCGACCACGAGCGCGGGGACCTTGCCGCTGCGGTGGATGCGCTGGTATTCGGGCGATTTCTGCTCGCCCTTCATGATGTTGACGATCTCGGTTGCATAGTCGAGCCCGGCCAGTTCGAGCGCCGTCATGGTGACGCCCGAACAGGCCCGCGGAAAGAAATAGAGTTTCAGCTCAGACATCTGCGCTCACCTGATAAAGCTGTGGCCGGGATCGACCATGACAGGGTTTTCCAGGGTCCCGATGCTCTCGATCTCGACCTGGCAGACCTGGCCGGGCTTCAGCCAGGGATGGTTGGGGCGAAAGAGCGCAACACCTTGCGAGGTGCCCGTCGCGATCACATCGCCGGGCAACAGCGTGAAGGCCGTCGACAGATGCGCGATCTGATCGGCGATCTTGAAGATCATGTCGCCTGTGTTGAAGTTCTGCAGCTCCTCGCCATCGACCAGCGTGCGCACGGTCAGGTTCTCGGCATCGCCCACCTCGTCGGGCGTGACCAGAACCGGGCCCATCGGACAATGCCCGTCCCAGCTTTTGCCCATGGTCATGGTCGGCGAGGCGATCTGCCAATCGCGGACCGTCACATCGTTGAGCACCGTGTAGCCCGCGATGACCTTGGCGGCATCCTCCTTGGCAACGCGGCGACAGGTTTTGCCGATCACAACCCCAAGCTCGGCCTCATAATCGAGCTGGTCGCTCTCGGGCGGCAGATAGATTGGCGCGGCGGGCCCTGCCACCGTCAGCGTCTGCTTGTTGAAGACAACCGGAACCTTGGGAATGCCGATGCCCTTGCCGACGCGAATTTCCTCGGGGATTTCATAGTAGTGATCGAGATAGTTCAACCCGATTGCGAAGATCCGGGGCGGATTGGGGATCGGGCTTTCCAGCGTGACATCGGCCAGGGCGATCGTGGGCTCGGCCGCGGCGACCACCGCACGTGCCTTGGCCATC
>JBCBKN010000482.1:0-2365 GCA_038521775.1 Pseudomonadota bacterium
ATTGCGGCGCTGGAGACCTCTTTGGCCCGGGATCCGGGGTCTTTGCACCCGACCGGGCGGACCGGCCCGGCAGAGGCCGCATCCGACCCCGACCCCGACCCCAACCCTGGCGCCTGCGGGGGCCCGGGCGCCGCGGCGGAGCGGCCGGTGACCAAAACCAGGCGGGTGGCCAGTGACGGGCGGGTCGCGTGGGCCGGGCCTGTGCCGATCTGCGTATCCGGCCCGGAGGCGCCTTTGCGGGCCGCTTACCTCTGGCAGGACATTCGCGGCCATCTTGCCCGGCAAGATCCTGCCGCGGCCCGGGTCTGGCTCGATCCGCTTGAGCCAGCACTGCTGCCCGACCCCTCCGGCCCGGGCAATGCCGGCGCCGAGCACGCCGCGCAGCTGGTCCTGACCGCGCCCAGCGCCTTTGTTGCGCGCTATGTCGAGACGCATTTTCGCGATCGGATCCTGGCCGCGGCAAGGCAGATCATTTGGGCCGGGGCGGCGGACCCGCAGGCGCGCGAACTGGCGTCATCGCCGTCGCCATCACCGGGGCCATCACCGGGGCCATCACCGTCACCAGCTCCAGCGCTTGCGTCGGAGACGGCCGCGCGGGGCTAGCTCACTCGGTGCTGCCCAAGAGGCCCTGCTGGCGGGCGCGTTCGAGCAGATTGCGCACCGAGGAGGGGTGCCAGCGGGTGCCGCCATGCGGGGTGCGCACATGCTGACGCTCCAGCATGCGGGCAATCGCGGCCAGGCTGGGCTCGGGCAGGGCGGCGTGAAGGGCCGCGACCATCTCAACCAGGGCCGGGGCCTGCGCCCCCCGCGGGGCGCGCGCACAGATCTCCGCCGGCAGCAGACCCGCCGCGATGAGCCGCCGAGCGGCCCGGATCAGCGCATCGCGGCTCCAGGGCCCGCCATCGGGGCGGCGCAGCCCGCGCAGCGCCGCGACACGCACAACATCGCGCCAGGGCGTGGCCGGGCGCAGACGCCGCAAAAGCGCGATCAGCCCGGCCTCGCGGGTGATCAGCCGGGTGGTGCGCGCCGCCTCACGCGCCTGGGCAACGGCCTGCTGCCCGTCGGAATGCGTGAGCTGGGGGTTGCCGGGCTGCGCCCCCCGCGCCCGGGCCGCGGCAATGCCCGCCCGGGTGCGTTCGCGGATCAGCGCGCGCTCAAACTCGGCCACCGCGCCCAGGATCTGCAGGGTCAGCCGGCCCTGGGCCGAGGTGGTGTCGATGGGATCGGCGAGGCTGCGAAACCCCGCCCCCTGCGCCTCCAGCCGGGCGATGATCTCCAAAAGATGCGCCAGCGACCGGGCCAGCCGGTCGAGCCGGGCGCAGAGCAGCACATCCTGCGCCCCGCAGGTCTGCAGCGCGGTTTCCAGGGCCGGGCGGCTGCGATCGGCCCCCGATGCGGTGTCGGTGAAAATCCGCGTGCAGCCCGCCGCCTCCAGCGCCTGGCGCTGCTGGGCGCTGTCCTGATCGCCCGTCGAGATCCGCGCATATCCGATCAATGCCATCGCTGGTCCGCCGCTGCGGGGTGGGTTCCAGACTGGCTTGGCGAAATCGCAACGCGATGTCAACCGACCGGTTTAAACCGCGTGCCATGGCCGGAGCAGGGCCGGGAAGGGGCGGGGCCAGGCTGAGACAGTGCGGGGGCAGGGCTCGGAATGGCTTTCCCGGGGCCGGATTGCCGCGTCGGCCTGGGTCGGCCATTGGATCGGCCACGGGAAGTGCCAGGCCGCGCGCTGAACCTCCTGGGAAATGCCGAAGTGACGCGGCTTTTGTTCAGAAAAATTTCGCCAAATGCACAAAGCTCTGATTGTATAGGAATGATGACGGTAGATGATGATCTCGCCCGCCCGGCCAGTTGGCTGGCCGCCGAGCGGCAGCTGACCCGCCCGCTGGCCCAGCTCGCGGGGTTGCAGGCCCGGCTCGACGAGCGGCTGGCCGCACTCGACACTGCCGTCGCAATGGGCGGTCCGGCTGCTGCCGGTGGGCGTGGCGCGGCTTTGCCCGGAAGCGGATCGGCGATAAGCGGATCTGCGGGGAGCGGATCGGCGGGGAGCGCGTTAACGGGGAGCGGGTTCTGGTTGGGCGGGGCTGGTCCCGCGCTCACCCGGCTGGCCGGCGAGGAGGCGGTGGCGCTGGCCCGCGCGGCGGGGGCGCGGTTGCCGCTGGAGAGCTTCCTGCTCTGGCGTCACGGCGCCCCGATCCGCCGGGCCGATCCGGCCGATCTTGCCCGGGCCGGCTGGGCGGCGCGTCGGCTGGCCGCCCCCCCACAGGCCCTGGCCGAGGCGCTGCGCGATCCCGCCGGGCTGCGGCGCTTTCTGGGCCTGGCGGGCGGGCTGCCGGGCCAGGATGCCGGGGCATTGGGAGACGGG
>JBCBKN010000483.1:0-2336 GCA_038521775.1 Pseudomonadota bacterium
CCGCCGTGCCGGCCGGGATCTCGACGCCGGAGAGCGAGCGGGTGAAGGGCTGCTCCTCGACATGCGGGTGAAAAAGCGTGCGCGTGCCCAGCACCGTGCCATCGGCCAGCCGAACCTCCCAGGCATCGGCGTAATGGTCCCAGCCGGTGTCGCCATGTGCGAGTGTGACGTCGAACCGCCAGCCGGTGGCGGTTTTCTGCGCCTCGACGGCCGTGATTTCGACCTCGCCGGCATGCGAGGATCCGGTGGCAAGGCAAACCGCGAGCAGAGCCGGGGCGAGCAGGGTGACGACATTGCGCATGCGGGGACCTTACCCCAGGGCCGGCGCGCTGCGTGATCATTTTTTCGCCAGCATCGGCTCTGGATGCCAGCGCATGCTCGCGATGCCAGGGCCGCCTCTTGATGCCAGCGCCACCTCTTGATGAATACCCTTGGTGCCAGGGCAGCCTCTTGATGCCAGGGGCGCCGGGGCCATCTGCGTCGGGTGACACTCGACATTCAGCATCCCATGCCCGCCTCGGCCCGCGAGGCCGCAGCACATCTTTACCTTGAGGCGTTCGGCGGCAAGATCGGCGGCATTCTCGGGCCGGCGCCAAGGGCCCGCGCCTTTCTGGCCGAGATCCTGGACCCCGCCCATGCCATTGCCGCACTGCAGGACGGGCAGCTTGTAGGCATTGCAGGCTACAAGACCGCGCAAGGCGGGTTGATGAATGGCGGCCTGCGCGCGCTCGCGCGCCATTACGGCTGGCTGGGGGCGCTCTGGCGGGCGCCGCTTCTGGCACTGCTCGAGCGGCGGCCCAAACCCGGGCTCCTGCAGATGGACGGGATCTGCGTCGCGGCCAGCGCCCGCGGCATGGGTGTGGGCAGCGCCTTGCTGAGCGCGATCTTTGCCCTGGCGGAAAAGGCGGGCCATACCGGCATTTCGCTCGATGTGATCGACGCCAATCCGCGGGCCCGCGCGCTCTACCTGCGCCAGGGCTTCGTGCCGATGCGCACCCAGCATATTGGCCCGCTGCGGCATGTGCTGGGCTTTGCCTCCTCCACCACGATGATCCGAGCCGTCGAGGCCAGAGCGGGCGACCCGGGCAAAGCGGGCTTCACCTCGTCCAGTTGATGGGGTATGGCGCCCCGTCAACAGGGAGAGACGTCATGGGCTATCGCATCGTTGTGGCCGGGGCGACCGGCAGCGTCGGTCAGGAGATGCTCAACATCCTGGCCGAGCGCGAGTTTCCGGTCGACGACATCGCGGCCCTGGCCTCGCGCCGCAGCCTGGGCACCGAGGTCAGCTTTGGCGACCGCACGCTCAAGACCGACGATCTTGAGCAGTTCGACTTTACCGGCTGGGACATCGCGCTTTTTGCCATCGGATCCGACGGCACCAAGACCTATGCCCCCCGGGCGGTTCGGGCGGGCTGCGTGGTGATCGACAACTCCTCGCTCTATCGCTACGACCCGGCCGTTCCGCTGATCGTGCCCGAGGTCAATCCCGACGCGATCGGCGGCTATACCAAAAAGAACATCATCGCCAACCCGAATTGTTCGACCGCGCAGATGGTCGTGGCGCTCAAGCCCCTGCATGACCGGGCGCGGATCAAGCGGGTTGTGGTCTCGACCTACCAATCCGTCTCGGGCGCGGGCAAGGAGGGGATGGACGAGCTCTGGACCCAGACCAAGGGGCTTTATGTGCCGGGGCAAGAGGTCGAACCGTCGAAATTCCAAAAGCAGATCGCCTTCAACGTGATCCCGCATATCGATGTCTTTATGGAAGACGGCACCACCAAGGAAGAGTGGAAGATGGTGGCCGAGACCAAGAAGATCGTCGATCCCAGCATCAAGGTCACCGCGACCTGCGTGCGGGTGCCGGTCTTTGTGGGCCATTCCGAAGCGGTGAATGTCGAGTTCGAGGATTTCCTCGACGAGGAGGAGGCGCGCGAGATCCTGCGCACCGCGCCCGGATGCCTGGTTGTCGACAAGCGCGAGGCGGGGGGCTATGTCACCCCGATCGACAGCGTCGGCGAATACGCCACCTACATCAGCCGCATCCGGCAGGACAGCACGGTCGAGAACGGGCTCAACCTGTGGATCGTGTCGGACAATCTGCGCAAGGGCGCGGCCCTGAACGCGGTGCAGATCGCCGAATTGCTGGGCCGGCGCGCGCTTCAAAAAGGCTGAGCGCGCGCAGCGTCGCGCCAGCAGCCCCGCGCCCGTTAACGATGAGCGGACGCGGCCTCCCGCAGCGGGCGGCATGTTTACCCTTCAGCAAGCGCTTTCACGCAGGTTGTGGGCCGGGTGAAGTTGGAGCGACAGCTATGACAACCAAACTGGTGCGCATTGGC
>JBCBKN010000484.1:0-2320 GCA_038521775.1 Pseudomonadota bacterium
ACGGCTATGCCGGGCTTTTGCACCGTGCGCCGTTGCGGCCCCGGGCCTGGCTGGTGCTGGTCGATCCCTCCTATGAGGTAAAGACCGAGTATGCCCAGACGGCCGTCTTCCTGCGCCGGCTGATTGCGGCCTGGCCGCAGGCGGTCCTGCTGATCTGGTACCCGACTCTGCCCGCCAAGCGGCATCTTGAGCTGATCGGCGGGCTGGCGGGCGTTGAGACCCTGCGGCGAGAGGCGGCCTTCGACCTGAAGGGCGGTGCCGGGATGACGGGGTCAGGCCTGCTGATCATCAACGCGCCATTTGGGGCCGCGCAGGCGGTCGATGCGGCCCTGGCGCAAGGCGCGCCTGTGCTGCGACCGATGCGACCATAGCGTTAACCCCGCACCAGAACGACCCGAGGCGGCGCACTTTCCCGCTCGAAGCCCTGCGCAGACACCCAGCGCCAGCGAAACGGCCGGCGCCCGCTACGCGCCCAATGCCCGGCTGCGCGCCGCGGCCGCGGCCACTGTCTGCCGCATCAGTGGTGCCAAGCCCGTCGCATCATCCATCAATGCCGTGAGACCGGCCGCCGTGGTGCCCCCGGGCGAGGTGACATTGACGCGAAGCTGCGCGGGCGCCTCATCGGCCGCTTCGGCAAGGGCCCCGGCCCCGGCCACCGTGGCCACCGCCAGCGCCATTGCCAGATCCTCCGGCAGCCCTTCGGCCGCGCCGGCCAGCGCCATGCATTCGATCAGGTGAAAGACATAAGCCGGGCCCGAGCCCGACAGGGCGGTGACCGCATCCATCTGGGCCTCGGTCTCCAGCCGGACGGTCTGACCCACAGCCGACAGCACCGCCTCGGCCAGTTCGAGTGCTGCGCCCCCGGCCGCGGCATTGCCGACCAGCGCGGTGATCCCACGGCCGATGGCCGCCGGCGTGTTCGGCATCGCCCTGATGATCGGCGTGGTTGGCCCCAGCGCCTCTTCAAACGTCGCAATCGGGGTTCCGGCGGCAATGGAGATCACCAGCGTTTCCCCGCCGCCCAAACCGGCAACCCGAGGCAGCGCCTCTGCCATGCTTTGCGGTTTCACCGCCAGCAGACACACCGCCGGTGCGCCGGGCAGATCGGCGTTCAGATGCAGACCCTGCCCGGCCAGTTCGACCACGCGCGGCCCTGGCGACGGCTCCAGCACCCAGACATCGCCCGGCGCAAGACCCCGCGCCAGCCAGCCCTCCAGCATGGCGCTGCCCATCTTGCCACAGCCCAGCAGCACCAGGCCGCGGCGCGACACGTCGCGCAGCCCGTCGATTGCACCGCTCATTGACCCTCCCCGCTCCGATTGGCTGCGGCTCAGGGACCGGGCCGCAGCGTTCAGGCGCGACCGTAGGCCTCGGCAATGGCGATGCCAAGCGCCTCCTCGGCCGGGCGATTGCCCCAGCAGACAAGCTGGAAGGCCGGATAGAACCGCTCACAGGCCGTAAGCGCAGCCTGCATCATGTAATCGACCTGGCGCGGGGCCGGCGCCACGGTGCCATGCAGCGTCAGCCCATAGCGATAGACCATCATCTTGCGTTCGCGCCACAGGGTGAACGCACCGGTCCAGATCCGGTCATTGGCCAGATCCAGGAGCTTGAGCAGCTCCGGCTCGCGCCCCTCCGGCGGATCAAGCTCAAAGGTGCAGATCAGCCGCAGCACCTCGTCTCCGCCGCACCATGCCAGCGACAGCGCATAGCTCCGCCATGCCCCCTCGACAGTGAGGGCGATCTGATTGTCGCCCACCCGGTCGAAATCCCACTCATTGTACTCAGCCAGCGTCTCCACGATGTCGATGGGGTGAATGTCGTCGGTGAAGAGTTCGTGCTCGATTGGGTCCATGCCCAGCGCTCCCTCTAGCTGTAGCTGTCTTGGGGGGAATCCCCGCAATCCGCTGAGAGCTGTTCTATAAATCGACGGATTAAGACTGCCCGTCACAAAATATGGTGGGGGCGACTCGGGCCGGCTGTAAAGCTGTTTTTCAAAGCTTCGTCAAATCGTCACCGAATCCGTCACGCAGCTGTCATCGCCAGACGGTCCATCTGTGCCGAACCGTGCCCGGTATCAGGACCCCGCAATGGGCCATGACCCCTATGATCTGCTCGGATCTGCGCCATCCTGCCTGCCGCGATGTCAGTGACGGCCGCGGTGATGGCAGCCATGCCTGCGGCAAACTGCCGCCGAGGGCCAATGCGCGCTGACGGGTCGGGCATTGGCCGGATCGAATCCTATCGCGCCGTCACCGGGGTCTGTAGGGTTCAGGGCGTGGCGGCGACGGGCTTGCGGGCCGCGATGCAGGGGTCAAAG
>JBCBKN010000485.1:0-2319 GCA_038521775.1 Pseudomonadota bacterium
GCCGGAGCCCGGCTCTGCCCGCCCTCAGTCCATTCTGCTCCAAAGCGTGGTGCAAAGCGGCGGGATCTGCGCCTCGATGGCCTGCATCGCGTCCACGATCAGATCCTCGCGCCATCGCTGCCCCACGATCTGCACCCCGATGGGCTGGGGCCCGGTGGGCAGATCCGCCAGATGCGTGGGCAGATTGCCGGCGGGCAGGCCGGTGAAGTTCATCACAAACGACCAATGGGCCTGGCCAAGCGCGTCGCGCACGCCCTCCGGCCCCTCAGCATCGCGGCCCGCGGTGAAGAAGGGCTTGAGCAGAAAGGGCGTCAGCACCAGCGGATGGTCGTGCAGAAAGAGCGACCATTGCCGGGCATAATGCGTGCGCTGCGCCATCATCGTGAGCAGTTCGCTGCCCTCATAGGGCGGGAAATCCTGGTAATAGGTGTCAAAAATCGCGTTCAACACCTCCGATCCATAGGCTCGGATGAAGGGGTCGAGCATCGCTTTGACCTCGCCCATCAAGGCCCGATAACCGACCTCGCCGGTCTCGTGCACCAGCGGCGGGTCGACCGCCTCCACGGCATAGCCGGCATTCGACAGGGCGGATGCGGCCTTGTCGAGCGCGGTTCCCACCTCCGGATGCAGCCCGAAGCCGAAATCATCCCGCGTGACGGCCACCCGGATCGGGGTCTGCAGCGGCGCGCCGCGCCAGGGCAGGGGCGCATGAAAGGGGTCGTGCGGGTCTGGCGCGATCAGCGCCGGCATCGCCAGATGCAGATCAGCCGCATTCCGCGCAATCAGCCCCTGCACCGACATGGATTGGGCCAAAAGCCCGCGCTCGGCCTTTTGGCTGGGGTTCCAGGCCGGCACCCGCCCCAGACCGGGCTTGACGGTGACCGCGCCATTGGCCGAGGCCGGAAAGCGCAGCGAGCCGCCAATGTCATTGCCATGGGCGAGCGCGCCGATCCCCGCCATCACGGCCGAGCCCGCCCCGCCTGAAGACCCGCCGGCCGAAAGATGGCGCCCCCAGGGATTGTAGGTGCGGCCGTAAAGCGGGTTGTCGGTGTCAGCGCGGAAGGAAAATTCCGGCGTGTTGGTGCGGCCGATGATGACGGCGCCGGCGGCCTTGAGGTTGCGCACCACGGGCGCGTCATCGGGCGCGATCATGTCCCGAAAGGCCGGCACGCCGTTGGTCGTTGCATGCCCCGTCTGATCGACATTGACCTTGATCGTCACCGGCACGCCATGCAGCGGCCCCTTTGGCGCGTCGTCTGCATCGAGCGCATGGGCCTGGGCGCGGGCCTCTCCGGCAAGGCTTTCGACCACGGCATTCAGCGCCGGGTTGACCGCCTCCATCCGTGCCAATGCCGCCTCCGTGAGCTCGGACGCGGTCACATTCCCCTCGGCCACGGCCGCGGAGATCTCAGCGGCGCTCCAATGCCAGAGCGGTCGCGTCTCGGTCATATCCTCTATCCTTTATCTGGGCCGCTGGGCTGGTGGCTGAAACGTCGTCTGGCCTGCGCGGTGGTTGTGGGTGGCCGGTTGGGTCGCCTGGACGGGCGATCCGGCTGGATCAAAAACCGGCTGGGTGGACTGTCGATCCGGTCGAGGGACGTGGGCCCACCTTTGCCGACCGCGGCGGCGGGCCTGATGGCGGTGGGTCGATGGCTCAGGGCACGGGTTCGGGCGCGTCGGCACGAAACGGTTCCAGCTCCGGCAGATGCGCCTTGAGGGTTTCGGCCGCGGCGCCCCGATCCGCGCCACTTACGATCAGCACGATCCGTGTGCTGTCGATACCGTCGGGCCATCCGTCGAGCAGGCGCGGCGGGCTGATCAGATGCCCGGCGACATGCAGAACATAGGGCTCGTCGGGATAGCCTTTCACCGCGACCAGACCCTTTATGCGCAGGAGATCCGGGCCCAGGGTGGCCTGAAGGGCGCGAAGCGCCTTGTCCAGCGCTGCCGGTTCGACCGGTGCTGATGCGGTGAAGCAATAGGCCGATGCGGTGTCGCCATGGGCACTGACGTCATGGTGGTGATGGTGGTCGTGGTCGTGATGGCTGTCATGCCCGTGACCGTGCCCATGACTGTGTCCATGCCCGTGCCCATGGCTATGCCCGTGCCCATGGCTATGCCCGTGCCCGTGGCTATGCCCATGGCCGCTGTGATCGCCGCTGTCAAAGCGCAGCCATTCCTTCACATCGGGCGGCTTTCCGGCCGGATCGAAAGCGGCGAGCGAAAAGACATCGGCCGCCCCGGCCTCCTCGGCCATCAGCACGCGCGCATTCGGGTTGCCCCGCGACAGCTGCGCGGCAAGGGCCGGCACATCGCGCA
>JBCBKN010000486.1:0-2316 GCA_038521775.1 Pseudomonadota bacterium
GCCTTTTCGCGTGCGGCCGAAGGGGCCGACCGGACCATCATCTTTTATGCCGGGCATGCCCTGACCACGGGCGGCAACACCTGGCTTGCCAGCACCTCGACCCGGCCGTCGATTGCCAGCGCCACGGCCTCGGCGCTCGATTTCGATGTGCTGATCACGCTGGCCCGGCTTGCCAGACAGGGCGCGCTGGTGGTGGTGGAGACCGATGGCGACGGGTTCAACCCACAGCCGCCGCTGCGCGACGGGCTCGGGCGCCTGCCCGCCCCGCCCGATGTGATGGTGATCCAGGCGCCGGCCAACCGGTTCGGCGCGCGCATTGCTGCGGAGTTTCTGGGCTCGGGCAAGAATGCCCGCCAGGCCGCGCGCAGCTTCAATCGACAGGTGACGGTCTCGGGTGATCTGAAGCCCGGCCTGCGGTTTGGCCATAACGATCCGCAGGCGCGGCTCAAGCGCGCCGAAGACCGGCTTGACCTCGATGAGGAAACCCGGGCCCGGATCCAGGTGCATCTGACCATTCTGGCGCTGTCGCCCGGGCCCATCGACGGGATCTTCGGGCCGCGGACACGCCAGGCCATCACGCGCTGGCAGCAGGCCAATGGCTTTCAGGCCACAGGGTATCTCGACCAGGCCCAGATCGCCCAGTTGCGCAACGAGGCGCTGGCCCGGCGCGACGAGCTGGCCGCCGAGGCGGAGCGGGCCCGGGCGGAGGCCGAGCGGCAGGACCGTGCCTATTGGCAGCAGACCGGGCGGTCCGGGCGCGAAGAGGATCTGATCGCCTATCTGCGCCGCTATCCCGATGGCATCCATGCCGACCGGGCCCGGACCATCCTGTCGCGCATGAATGACGACCGGCTGAAGACCGCCCAGCAGGCCGAGCGCGACACCTGGCAGCGCGCCCGCCGCGCCGACAGCGTCGCGTCCTACAGCCGCTATCTGCAGCTCTATCCGCGCGGGCTCTTTGAGCGTCAGGCGCGCGCCCGGATCGAGGTTCTGCGGGCCAATGCAACGACCGATGCGCGGCGCAACCGGCGCGCGGCCCAGGAACAGGCGCTGGGGCTCAACAGGCTCAGCCTTGCGCGGGTCGAGCGGCGGTTGCAAAGCCTCGGTTTCAACACCGGTCCTGCCGATGGGGTGCTCGACCAGCAATCGCGGCGCGCGATCCGAACCTATCAGCGCAGCCGTGGCGTGCAGCCCACAGGGTTTCTCAATGAGGGGACGCTGCGCCTGCTGATATCCGAGACGAGCTGACGGCGTTTTGTGCGGGCGCCCCGGATCGACAGGCACCAGCGAAAGCGGGCCGCATGCGCGGCACGTCCCCAGCGAAATCGGGCCGCATCCGCGGCCCGTCCCCAGCGAAATCGGGCCGCATCCGCGGCCCGTCCCCAGTCACATCTGAAACGACGAATTTGCCCAGGCGGGCCGTCCGTGCAGGCCGCAACCCGCACCCGGCCCGTGCCGGATTAACCCTGCCGAGCCTTAAAGCGGCGCTGGGTCTTGTTGATCACATAGATCCGGCCCTTGCGGCGCACCACGCGGCAGTCCCGGTGCCGCTGCTTGAGCGAGCGCAGCGAATTGCGTACTTTCATTCCAGCCTCCACCGGCCAATCGCATCGAACTGCGCGCGACCCGGAACTGCGCCCGACCAGGCGCCAGAATTTGGTGGGCGTGGCTGGGATTGAACCAGCGACCCCTACGATGTCAACGTAGTGCTCTCCCACTGAGCTACACGCCCTGACGGCGCCGCGCGCGGCGGCCCGACAACGAGCCCCGCGTATACTGGACGCCGCAGAGGCGTTCAAGGGCTTTTGCGGAACTGTCATGATGTGGCAGAATGCACTCTGCGGGTGAGAAAAGGATGGCGGTTTGACCCTGAAGCGAGCAGCTTACGAGTTGCATGCGCCGGCTCATGTGGCGAGCTGCGCGGTGTTCTCGTCGCCGCATAGCGGCCGCGCCTATTCGACCGAGTTCGTGCGGCGTGCCCGTCTGTCCCGGCTGCAGCTGCGCCTCTCCGAGGATGCGCATGTCGATGAGCTCTTTGCCCATGCTCCGGCCTGCGGGGCGCCGCTTTTGGCCGCCAAGGCGCCGCGCGCCTATGTCGATCTCAACCGCGGGCCGGGCGAGCTCGATCCGGCGCTGATTGAGGGCGTACGTGCCTCGGGCCTCAATCCGCGGATTTCCGCGGGGCTAGGCGTGGAGCCGCGGGTGGTCGCCGAGGGTATGCCGATCCATGACGGCAAGATCGCGCTGGCCGATGCCCAGCGCCGGATCGAACGCTACCACACCCCCTATCACGAACGTCTGGCGCGGCTGGTCGCC
>JBCBKN010000487.1:0-2316 GCA_038521775.1 Pseudomonadota bacterium
CGGCATCCACGCCCATGCCGCGGGTTTCATGGATTTCGAGCCCGAGCTCGACCGGCTGCTCGATGAGGTCGATGAGGCGATCCTGAAGATCTGCTTTGACACCGGCCACCACTCCTATGCCGGTTTTGACCCCGTGGCCTTTATGCGCCGGCGCATCGGCCGTATCTCCTATATGCATTTCAAGGATATCGATCCGGGTGTGAAGGCCGATGTCATCGCCAAGGGCACCGGGTTTTACGAGGCTTGCGGCCAGGGCATCTTTTGCAATCTGGGCGAAGGCGATGTCGATTTCCCCTCCGTGCGGCAGATCCTCGTCGAGGCAGGCTTCACCGGCTGGTGCACGGTCGAGCAGGATTGCGACCCGACCCTGCCCGGCACCGATCCGCTGCGCGATGCGCGGATCAATCGCGGTTATCTGGCATCCATCGGCTTTTGAGGCGTGCAATGAGCAAACTGAGCTGGGGCATGGTCGGCGGGGGAGAGGGCAGCCAGATCGGCCCCGCCCACCGCCTGGGCGCGCAGGCCGACGGGCTTTTTGGCTTTGTGGCCGGGGCGCTCGATGCCGACCCCGATAAGGGCAGGGCCTATGCCCAATCGCTGGGCGTGGCACCGGACCGCGCCTATGGCGATTGGCGCGAGATGCTGGAGGGCGAGCGCGCGCGTGCCGACCGCATCGATCTGGTGACCGTGGCCACGCCCAACGCCACCCATTTCGAGATCACCAAGGCCTTTCTTGAGGCGGGCTTCCACGTGCTGTGCGAAAAGCCCATGACCATGACGGTGGAGGAGGGCGAGGAGATCGTGCGCCTCGCCCAGGCCACAGGCCGGATCTGCGCGGTGAATTACTGCTATTCGGCCTATCCGATGGTCCGCCAGATGCGCGCGATGATTGCCGCGGGCGAGATCGGCCGCATCCGCCTGGTGGTGGCGAGCTTTTCGCATGGCCATCACGCCGATGCCGCGGAGGCCGACAATCCCCGCGTGCGCTGGCGCTATGACCCCGCCCAGGCCGGGGTGTCGGGCCAGATGGCCGATTGCGGGATCCATGCGCTGCATCTGGCTTCCTTCGTCACCGGCGATGAGGTGGCGCGGCTTTCGGCCGATTTCGCCTCGCTGGTGCCGGGCCGCGCGCTGGAAGACGACGCCATGGTCAATTTCCGCATGGCCGACGGCACGGTCGGCCGGCTCTGGACCTCGACCGTGGCGATCGGCCGCCAGCACGGGCTCGACATTCAGGTCTTTGGCGAAACCGGCGGGATGCGCTGGGCCCAGGAACAGCCCAACCAGGTCTTTCTCCAGCGTCTCGGCGGGCGCACCGAGATCATGGAAAAGGGCGATGCCAGCCTCACTGCAGATGCCGCCCGGCTCTCGCGCGTGGTGATCGGCTCGCCCGAGGGCTTTCCGATGGCCGTGGCCAATATCTATGTCGATCTGGCCGAGACGATTGGGACGGCGAAGGCCGGCCGGGCCCCCGATCCGGCGGCAACGCTCTATCCCAAGGCCGCGGACGGGCTGCGCTCCATGGCCGCGGTCTATGCCGCAGTTGCCTCGGCGCGCGAGGGTGGCGTCTGGGTCGATGCCCGCCCGCCCATGTTCCGCTAGGCCGCCCCCGCCGGCCGGCGCGAGATCCAGAACCCCGCGCCCTGCATCCAGACCGCCGCCCCCTCGCCCGGCGCGCCCAGGTGATACGCCCCCAGCGCGCCCGTTCCGGCATCAAGCGCGGCCGCCAGCGCCTTGGCATTCGCCGGGCTCCGCGCGCCGGCGCAGGGGTAAAAGCCGCAGGGCCCCAGCGAGCGCAGCGGCAGCGCATCGCCCTTGCGCTCCAGATGCATCAAGAAGCCCCAGCCGCTCTCCCCGGTCATCGGGATCATCATCCGCCCCTGTTCGGACAGGGCGTTCAACCAGACCGGCGGCAGATGGGTGGCCCCGGCGCATGCAATGATCACGTCGACCTGCGGCAACTCCGCCGTAGCGCTCGCATCGCCGGCCCGCACCTCCGCCTGCGGCCAGGGCGCCAGCGCCGCTGTGGCCCGCACGGCCAAGGCGGGCTCGATCTCATAGGCAAGCACCCGCCCGGTCTCGGTCACAAGCTCGGCCAGGATCGCCGTGAAATACCCCGTGCCGGCGCCGATCTGCAGAACCCGCGCGCCAGGGGCGATGCCCAACGCATCGAACACCATGGCCCAGAGCGAAGGCAGCCCGGTATTGATCCCCGACGCGGCATCGATGGTCACCAGCACGTCATGGTAAAGATGCCGCGGATCCGCGTCGGGCGTGGCATGGGTGGCGCTGAGATTGAGGCGGGAGTGGAGCTGC
>JBCBKN010000488.1:0-2297 GCA_038521775.1 Pseudomonadota bacterium
CGCGATCCGTCGTCCTGCCGTGACGCGTTATACCCGGTCCAGCCGGGGTTATGGAGACCCATCGCGCACATCCATTGCGCGATTGACCTGCGCTGTCGGGGATGCCACACGCAGCCATCCGCGGCGCGGCGGAACCCAATTGCCCAGACCGGATCGACCCTCAAATGACCGACATCGCAGATGACAGCACAGCCAGCGCCTCGGGGGCCTCGGGCGCCCGGCCCGCAGGGCTGGCCTGGCTCGGTCTGGCACTGATCGGGCTGGCCTGGGGCCTCACCCAGCCCCTGTCGCGCATGGCAATGTCGACCGGCCATCACCCGATGGGCGTGGCCTTCCTCAACGCCCTTATCTGCCTGCTGGCGCTGAGCCTATTGCTGCTTTTGCGCAGACGTCGGTTGCCGATCTCACGCCGTCATCTGATCTTCTATCTCATCTGTGGGTTTCTTGGCACGGCCCTGCCGAACGCGCTGTCCTTTCGCGCCTTTGTCGAGCTGCCGGTGGGCGTGCTGTCCATCATCATCGCCTGTGTGCCGATGGCCACGCTGCTGCTGGCCTGGGGCGCGGGGGTGGAGCGGCCCGAGGCCAGGCGCCTGGTCGGGCTTGGCCTGGGCCTTGCCGCGATCGCTGCCATTGCGCTGCCCGAGACCAGCCTGCCGGACCCGACCAAAGCCGTCTTCATCCTGTTGCCCGCGGTGGTCGTGCTCTCCTATGCCGCCGAGACGGTTTTCATTGCCGCAAGACGGCCCGCGGGGTTGGACGCGCTCACGATCCTCACCGGGCTCTTTCTTGGGGCAGTGATGCTGCTGTTGCCGCTGACCGCGCTGCTTGGCGCCTGGGTCAGACCCTGGCCCGCCGGGGCGGCCGAACTCTCGATCCTCGGTATTTCACTGCTGCACATCTTTGCCTATGGCGGCTTTGTCTGGCTGATCGGAAAGGCTGGCCCGGTCTTTGCCTCGCAGGTCGGCTATATCGTCACCATCACAGGGGTTCTCGGCGGTATTCTTGTCTTTGGCGAGCGGCACAGCGCGTGGATCTGGGCCGCCCTGGTCCTGATGTTTGCGGGCCTGACCCTGGTGCGCCCGCGCAAGCGGGATCAGAGCGCGTAGAGCGCGGAATACTTCGCCTCCAGATAGGCCAGAAGCGGCGCGGGCGTCGGCGCGGCGCCGGTTGCGGCCTCGATCAGCGCTGTCGCCGGCAGCAGGCGGCCATGGCGGTGAACATTCTGGGTCAGCCAGTCGATGGGTCCCTGCAAGGCCCCGGCGGCGATCTGGGCGTCGAGATCGGGCGCGGCCGTCTGCAGCGCGGCAAAGAGGCAGCCCGCATAGATGTTGCCGATGGAATAGGTCGGGAAATAGCCAAAAAGCCCGGCGGACCAGTGCACATCCTGCAACACGCCCAGCCCGGCATGTGGCACCTCGCGGCCGAAATCGGCGGAAAAACGGTCGTTCCAGGCGGCTTCCAGATCGGCCAGGGCCAGATCGCCCGAGATCAGGGCACGCTCCAGATCAAAGCGCAGCAGCACATGGAGGTTGTAATGCACCTCATCGGCCTCGGTGCGCCGAAACCCGGTTTCCACCCGGTTTGCCGCCCTCCACAGCGCCTCGGGGCCGTCCAGCCCGGCCGCACCGAAATGCGCTTCAA
The DNA here is from genome assembly GCA_038521775.1 of Pseudomonadota bacterium. GTDB lineage: Bacteria > Pseudomonadota > Alphaproteobacteria > Rhodobacterales > Rhodobacteraceae > J013. The sequence goes on from JBCBKN010000488.1 coordinate 1,642, forward strand.
ACCGCGGCCACAGCCATTCGGCAAAGGCGCGCGAGCGGCCGATCTGGTTTTCAAAGAGCCGCGATTGCGATTCATGCACGCCCATCGACGCCTCGGTCCCCGCCGGGGTCAGCGCCAGTGCAGGGTCGATGCGCTGTTCATAGACCGCATGGCCGGTTTCGTGGATGGTCGAGAACATGCACTCAAACGGCGCGTCGGGGTTCACCTTGGTGGTGATGCGCACATCGCCGCCCTGCCCCATCGAGAAGGGGTGCACCGCGATGTCCAGCCGGCCCGCTTCCCAATCATAGCAAAAGCATGTGGCCAGTTCGCGGGCCAGCGCCATCTGCGCCGCATGGGCAAACGGGCCCTCGGGCATGCGGGGTGCTGGACGCTCGGCAATGGCGGCACGCAGCGCGCTCAGACCCGGACGCAGGGCCCCCAGAAGTGCAGCACAGGCCTCGGTCGTCATGCCGGGCTCAAAATCCTGCAACAGCGCGTCATAAAGATCGGCGCCGGGCTCGGTCAGGCAGCCGGCCTCCTCGCGCTTGAGCGCAAGGATCCGGCCGAGCGTGGGGGCAAAATCGGCAAAACGCCCGGCATTCTTGGCCGCCACCCAGACCTCATGCGCCGCCGAGGTCTCGCGCGCCAGCTCGGTGGCCAGGCGCAGCGGGATC
>JBCBKN010000489.1:0-2292 GCA_038521775.1 Pseudomonadota bacterium
TGGCAAGCGGCGTGCGCCCAGGCACCGCGGCGCGTGGCGCAGCCAAGGCTGACGACAGACCCTCCTGTGACAAGCCGCGCGCCGGCATGGTCCAAGACCCTTCCCTGCCTCCGCAAAATCGGAACAACAAACTTCTGGATATCCGACCCGGTGCGTCCGATCAAGCCATGCCGGTGTTTCGCGCGTCGAGGGGTATAGAAGACGGGGCCAGAAGACGGGGCCAAAGGGCGCCCGGTCGGTTCAGTGTTGGGGCTGCGGCGTCTCTGGACCCCCGGGCGCTGCTCCTGCTGGCAGCGCCTGGGTCGGTCGGACAGTCCGACCGGGCGGGTGTCTAGCCGGCGGTGTCGGCGACCGACAGCGGCACGGCCTCAAAGCCCAGCGCCCGACAGACATTGAAGGTCAGGTCGGGGTTGTTGAGGGTGTAGAAATGCAGGTGGCCGGCGCCCTCGCTGCGCAGCTGGTCGCATTGCTCGGTCGCCAGCGCCGTGGCCAGCAGCAGACGATCCTCGTCCGATCCGGCATTGGCAAACGCGCGATGCAGCTCATCGGGCACCTGCGCGCCACAGCGGGCCGCGAAGTTGCACATCTTCTCGAAATTCTCGATCGGCAACAGGCCCGGATGGATCGGCGCGGCGATGCCGGCCGCGGCTGCGCGATCGCGAAAGCGCAGGAACTGGTCGGTGTCGAAAAAAAACTGCGTGATCGCCGCAGTCGCCCCGGCATCGAGCTTGCGCTTAAGATTGTCGAGATCGGCCTCGGGCGAGGCCGCATCGGGATGCACCTCGGGATAGGCCGCCACATAGATGTCGCGCACGCCATCTGCCCGCAGCCCGGTCACAAGCTCGGCGGCCGAGCGGAACCCGTCATGATGCGGCACGAACCGGTCTTCGCCCTTGGGCGGATCGCCGCGCAGCGCCACGACCGCGCGCGCCCCCAGGCGACGATACTCGCGCGCCACCTTCAGCGTCTCCTCCCGACTTGCGCCGACGCAGGTCAGATGCCCAGCGACATTCACGCGCGCCCGGTCGCGAATGGTCATGATCGCGGCCATCGTGCGGTCCCGCGTGGTGCCGCCGGCGCCATAGGTGACCGAGACGAATTTGGGGCCCAGCGGGGCAAGCCGCTCCACCGACCGCCACAGCCGCAAGGTCGCCGCAGGCGTTGCGGGCGGAAAGAACTCGAACGAAATCGTGTTGCCCTGCGTGGGGCCAAGACGCTGATGCATGATCTGCCAATCCGTTGGGAACGCAACTGTCATACTTGAAAATTTCCGACACATCAAGGCGCGTTCGCGACATCGCTTTCGCAGCGCAGCATATGAATGGGTAAAATGCGTCGGCATGATGTCGCATTCCCACCCAGTTTCGTCGTCCTCCATCGACTGGAAACGGCACATCGGCGATAGCCATATGAGCGAGACAGGAGCAGCCGATGCCCGATGTGACCATCGTTTACTGGCGCGACATCCCGGCCCAGGTGATCGTGGGGCGCGGGCGGCGCGGCGCGAAACGCCAGCTTGCCGAGCGTTTCGAGCAGGCCATCGACCGCTGCGCCATGCGGGTGGGCGCGGCCGGCACCGATGCCTATCTGGCGCAATGGCGCAAGGGCGCGCCAGTGACGCTGGAGGGCGAGCCCGAGGCGCTGGCCGAGGCCGAGGCCGAGCGGCTTGAGACCGAGTATGACCAGGCGGCGCTCAAGACTTTGATCGAGAATGACGGGTGGACCGACACCGCGGCGGCAGCCGGCGCAGGCCGGGCGTGAGGAAAGGCAAGAGATGGCACGGATTCTGAGCTTCCGCCCCCGGGCAGACACCGCTAGCGCGCCCCTTGATATGGGTCTTTCGGGCTTTCTGAAGGGCTTTTCGATCGAGGTCATGCCCCGGACCGCCGCCAAGATCGCCGATTTCCGCGCCATTCTGCCGGCCGGCACCCGGGTCTATGTCGCCCATATCGACGGCACCCCCTTCGAGGAGATGCTGGCCACCGTGACCCGGTTGCGCAATGAGGGGTTCGAGGTGATGCCCCACATCCCCGCCCGGGTGGTCGAGACCCGCGCGCGCCTGGCCGAATGGGTCCAGGCCTATGCCGATGCCGGGATCACCCAGGCGCTGGTGCTTGCCGGCGGGGTGACGGAGCTGCGCGGCGATCTCTTCAATGCCATGGAGATCCTGGAGACGGGGCTCCTTGACCGGCACGGCTTCACCCGGGTGCATGTGGCCGGGCATCCGGAGGGCAATCGCGACATCGACCCCGACGGCTCGGACCGCGCGGTGATGGAGGCGCTGCGCTGGAA
>JBCBKN010000490.1:0-2290 GCA_038521775.1 Pseudomonadota bacterium
AAGCGATGGCCGCCGAGATCGTGCTCTATGATGTCGAGGCCTTCTACTACCTCGCCCGCACCACGCTGGTGAAGGATGAGCGCAATCTCGACCGCTTTGACCGGGTCTTTGCCGAGGCCTTCAAGGGGCTGGAAGCGATTACACTCGAGGCCCTGGTGGAAACCGCCAACCTGCCGGAGAGCTGGCTGCGCAAGCTTGCTGAGAAGCATCTGAGCGAGGAGGAAAAGGCCCAGATCGACAGCTTGGGCGGGTTCGAAAAGCTGATGGAAACGCTCAAGGAGCGCCTCAAGGAGCAGGAGGGCCGCCATCAGGGCGGCAGTAAATGGATCGGCACCGCCGGCACCTCGCCCTTCGGGGCGTATGGCTACAACCCCGAAGGCGTGCGCATCGGGCAGGAGGAGAGCCGCCATCGCCGCGCCGTCAAGGTCTGGGACAAGCGCGAGTTTCGCAACCTCGACGGCTCGGTCGAACTGGGCACCCGCAACATCAAGGTCGCGCTCAAGCGCCTGCGCCGTTGGGCCCGCGAGGGTGCGGCCGAGGAGCTCGATCTCGACGGCACGATCAAGCGCACGGCCGAAAACGGGTATCTGGACGTGCAGACCCGGCCCGAGCGGCACAATGCGGTCAAGGTCCTGCTTTTTCTCGACATCGGCGGTTCGATGGACCCGCATGTGACGGTGATGGATGAGCTCTTCTCGGCCGCCAAGTCCGAGTTCAAGCATTTCGAGCATTTCTACTTTCACAATTGCCTTTACGAGGGCGTGTGGAAGGACAATCGCCGCCGCTGGACCGAACAGACCTCAACCTGGGATGTGCTGCGCACCTATCCGGGCGACTACAAATGCATCTTTGTGGGCGATGCCTCGATGTCGCCCTATGAGATCGCCTATCCGGGCGGGGCGGTCGAGCATTGGAACGAGGAGCCCGGCGCGGTCTGGCTGGAGCGGGCGCGCGAGACCTGGCCGAGCGCGGTCTGGATCAACCCGGTGGCCCAGGCGCATTGGGGCTATACCCATTCCATCAAGATGATCGGCGAGCTTTTTGAGGATCGGATGTTTCCGATGACCCTCGCGGGGCTTGACGGCGCGATGAAGGCCCTGGGCCGCTAGAGTTCGCCAGAGTTTCTGCGCATCCGCTGCACAGGATCTGTGCGGGCTCTGTGCGGGCAGGCGCGTTGGGGCGCTGGAACCTTGCATGTTAGGCTTTCGCGGAAACGAGCGATGGATGACGCCGCATGACCCTCTCTGCACGCGCCTTGATCTGGGTCTCGTTGGGCCTGATTGCCGGGGTTGCCGCCTGGGGCGTGCTGAACCCGGCCGGCATGGTCTCAACGGCCAGCACGCTGGTCACCCAGCAGTTTCACAGCCGGGCCTGGTTTGTGATGCTCACCGTCACCGGCATGCTGGTGTTCTGTGTGTGGCTGGCGGCCTCGCCCTATGGCCGAATTCGGCTGGGGGAGGATTCTGACCGGCCGGAGTTTTCCACCATCTCTTGGCTCACCATGCTGTTTTCGGCCGGCATGGGGGTGGGGCTGCTCTTTTGGGCCTCGGCCGAACCGCTCACCCATTTCCGGCTGATGCGCCCAGTGCTGGGCGATGCTGAGGCCGCCCAACAGGCCATGTTCGTCACCAATTTTCACTGGGGTCTGCATGCCTGGGCAATCTATGCCGCAACCGCGCTGGTGATTGCCTATTTCACCTTTCGCCGCGGCACGCCGATGCTGGTGGGCGCGCCCTTCACGGCTGTCTTCGGGCAGGAGGTCTGGGCGCGCCTGGTCGGCTGGCTGGCCAATCTTCTGGCCATCGTGGCCATTGCCATCGGGGTGGGGGGGTCCATCGCGATGGGCGTGTTCCAGGTGGCCGACGGGATCGACCTTCTGGTGGGGGGCGACGGCGCGGGCGACACGCTGGTGCTCATCGTCTTTCTGGTGCTGCTTGGCTGCTATATTCCGCCGCTTCTGGTCGATCTGGGCACCGGCATGGCGCGGCTGTCCAACATGGCGATGGCAACGGCGGTGCTGCTGCTGGTCTATGTGATCGTCATCGGGCCGACGCAATACATGATGAACTCGATCCTGGAGGGGTTCGGCACCTATCTGGTCGAATTCTTCCCGCGCGGCTTTCTCACCTATACCTTCTTTGAGCGCGGCACGGAGAGCTGGTTTCAGGACTGGACGCTGACCTACATGGTCTGGTGGCTGGCCTGGGGTCCCTTTGTGGGCGTGTTCGTGGCACGCATTTCGCGCGGGCGGACCATACGCGAATTCGTGGCCGGGGTGTTGATCGGCCCG
>JBCBKN010000491.1:0-2260 GCA_038521775.1 Pseudomonadota bacterium
AGGGCCCGGGCTGATGGGTGATCAGCGCAACGCGCGTAAAGCGTCGGTTAACCTCGGTAAGCCTATCGCTAAGCTCGTCCGCTGCGAGGCGATGAAAGAGCGGATCGGAGGCCTGGGCCTGGCGGCGCGCATAGAGCGCCTCGTCAAAAAGCGCGGGCGGGGCGTGCGGCACCCCTCCCGGGGCCAGAACCGGAGGTGTCGGATCGGGTGTCATATCGACAGGGCCCGTCTGGGACGGGGACCGAGACCCGGCCAGGGGAGCAGTGCCGGCCAGGGGGTCAGTGTCGGCCGGGGGATCCGCATCGGCCGGGGGATCCGTCGGGGGTCTGGTCACCTGAACGCCTCCTTGGAGGCCAACATAGGCGCTGTGCGCCGCGGGAGAAAGACCATGGCACTGACCGGGCTGGCAGAACGGCTTTTGGACACGGTCTATCCACCGAGTTGCTTGTCTTGCGGTGCCGCCGTGATGAGCGCGCATGCGCTTTGCGCTGCCTGCTGGCGCGACCTGCCGCTCATTGCCGGGCCGGTCTGCGGCAGCTGCGGCGTGCCGGTTCCGGGCCCCGCGCCGCAGACAGGCGCGGCCCTGCGCTGCGAGAGCTGCCATCAGGATGCGCCCGGCTGGGACCGGGGCGCGGCCGCCTTGCTTTACGAGGGCGTCGCACGGCGGCTGGTGATGTCGCTCAAGCATGGCGACAGGCTCGACATTGCCAATCCGCTGGCAGGGTGGATGGCTCGGGCCGGTGCTGCGCTGCTGGACCCGCCGGCCATTCTGGTGCCGGTTCCCCTGCACTGGTCCCGCATGGCCAAGCGGCGCTTCAACCAATCGGCCGAGCTCGCGCGCCATCTGGCCGCCATCACGGGCGCGCCGGTCGAGGCCGGGTGGTTGGCCCGAAGGCGGGCGACCGGCACGCAAGAGGGGCGCGACCGCGCCTCACGCCACAGCGCGCTTGAGGGCGCCTTCGTGGCGCGGGGCGTTCCCGCCGGCGCCCGGATCCTGCTTATCGACGATGTGATGACCACCGGTGCGACCCTGACGGCCTGTGCCACGGCCTTGCGCGCGGCCGGCGCCGGCGGCGTCGATGTGCTGGTCGCGGCGCGTGTTGCCAGGGGCGGGACAGGGCAAGGCGATATTGCAAGCCGGGATGTGACAGATTAGGTCTGCGCGCGCAGCGCTCACACCGGGCGTTCTGAAGGAGCGGTCCGATGAAGCCTGTCGAAATCTACACATCCGCCCTCTGCGGCTTTTGCCACTCCGCCAAACGGCTCTTGAGCAAGAAGGGCGTGGCCTTCACCGAGATCAGCGTCGATGGCCGGCCGGATGTCCGCACAGCGATGATCGACCGCGCCGGGGGAAAGACCAGCGTGCCGCAGGTTTTTGCCGGCGAACAGCATCTTGGCGGCTGCGACGATCTTTACGCGCTGGAGCGGGACGGCAAGCTCGACGCGCTTCTGGCGGGCTGAGGCTCAGCCAGGCTTCACGCTTGCCGTCACGTAATTCACCGACAGATCCCGCGCCGAGACCCGCCAGGACCAGCTGAGCGGGTTGAACACATAGCCCTTGCGGTCAATCGGGGTCAGCCCGGCCCGTTCGATCAGACCGAAAAGCTCATCGGGCGTGATGAACTTGCGCCATTCATGCGTGCCCTTGGGCAGCCAGCGCATCACATATTCGGCCCCGATGATCGCCATCGCATAGCTTTTGGGGTTCCGGTTGATCGTCGAGCACAGCATCAGCCCGCCGGGTTTGAGCAGCGCGGCGCAGGCATCCGTGTAGGCCTGCGGGTCGGCGACATGCTCGACCACCTCCATGTTGAGCACGATGTCAAACTCGGCGCCCTCGGCGACCAGCTCCTCGGCCGTTGCGTGACGATAGGCGATGGTCAGGCCCGATTGCTCGGCATGGATCTGCGCCACGGGGATGTTGCGCGGTGCGGCATCGACGCCCGTGACCTCGGCGCCCAGCCGCGCCATCGGCTCGCACAAAAGCCCGCCCCCGCAGCCGATATCGAGAATGCGCAAGCCGGCAAAGGGCGCGCGCGCGGTCGCATCGCGGGCAAAATGCGCCGAGATCTGGTCGGTCACATATTGCAGGCGGCAGGGGTTGAGCATGTGCAGCGGGCGGAACTTTCCGTTCGGATCCCACCATTCCGCGGCCATGGCCTCGAATTTCGCAATTTCCGATGCATCAACCGTCACACTCATTTCATCTGACCTTCCGCAAAGGGTGGATTTTCGCGCTCTGCGCAATATGACATAGTGC
>JBCBKN010000492.1:0-2247 GCA_038521775.1 Pseudomonadota bacterium
ATCAACCTGGTGATGCATGTGATGACCGGCAATTACAAATCCGACCAGGTGCATGTGCCCGCACTTTTGGAAAGGCTGGGACAATGACGGCCGGGATTTCATTCGACCCGCTTTTGCCCTGGCCGCTGATCTGGGCGATTGCGGCGCTCGCTGTGGCGCTGGTTCTCTTTGCGCTCTGGCGGCGCGGTGCCGGCTGGTGGCTGCGCGGGCTTGCCTTTGGTGCGGTGCTGGCAGCACTGGCGGGCCCCAGCCTGCGCGAGGAGCTGCGCGATCCGCTCTCCGACATTGTCTTTGTGGTGATCGACGAAAGCGCCAGTCAGGAGATCGAGAACCGCGCCGAAGTGACTACCGAGACCGCCGCGGAGATCGACGCGGCCCTTGCGGCCTTTGAGACGCCGCGCCCGGGCGAAGCGCCGGTTGAGCGGCGGGTGATCCGGCTCGCGCCTGAAACCGGCGTGGCCGAGGATCCGGGCACAAGGGCGATGACCGCCCTGGCCGAGGCCGCCGCCGAGGTCTCGCCCGACCGCATCGCCGGTGCGATCATCGTCTCCGACGGGCAGATCCATGACATGGAGGCGCTGCCCGCCTTCCCCGCCCCGGTGCATCTTCTGCTCACCGGTCGCGAGGATGAGTGGGACCGGCGCCTTGTGGTCGAAACCGCACCCGCCTTCGGCATCGTCGGTGAAGAGATCACGCTGCGCTTGCGCATCGAGGCGCTGGGCGTGGTCCCGCCGGAGGAGGGCGGACTGGCCGAGCTGACCCTGGCCAAGGACGGCCAGCCGGTGCGAAGCGTGCGCGTGCCAGTCGGGCAGACCGTCGAGCTGCCGGTTGAGATCGAACATGGCGGGCCGAACATCCTGCAGCTTGCCACGCCGGCCCGGCCCGACGAGCTGACCGAGCGCAACAATGCCGCGGTGATCATCGTGAACGGGGTGCGCGACCGGCTGCGGGTGCTGCTGGTCTCGGGCGAGCCGCATCCGGGCGAGCGGACCTGGCGCAACCTGCTCAAGGCCGATCCGTCGGTCGATCTGGTGCATTTCACCATTCTGCGCCCGCCGGAAAAGCAGGACAATGTCCCGGTTCACGAGCTGTCGCTGATCGCCTTTCCGACCCGCGAGCTCTTTATGGAAAAGATCGACGAGTTCGATCTGATCATTTTTGATCGTTACCGGCGCCGGGGGGTGCTGCCGCGCGCCTATCTGGCCAATATCGGGCGCTATGTCGAAGAGGGCGGCGCGGTGCTGGTGGCCTCGGGCCCCTCCTATGCCGGGATCGAGAGCCTGCACCGGACCCCGTTGCGCGAGGTGCTGCCGGCCGAGCCGTCGGGGCGGATCCTGGAGCGCGGCTTTCGTCCGCTGATCAGCGCCGAGGGGTTCCGCCATCCGGTAACCGAAGCGCTCGATGGGGCGCAGCCCGAAAGCGGCGACGCGCCGCCGAACTGGGGAAGCTGGTACCGGCTGGTCGAGATGGAGGCGCAACGCGGCCACACGCTGATGTCGGGGCCCGAGGCCCTGCCGGTGCTGGTGCTCGACCGTCCTGGCGAGGGGCGGGTCGCCATGCTCGCCTCCGACCATGCCTGGCTCTGGTCGCGGGGCTTTCAGGGCGGCGGGCCGCAGGCTGAGCTGTTGCGGCGCCTGGCGCACTGGCTGATGGCCGAGCCCGAGCTTGAGGAGGAGGCGCTGACCGCCGAGGTCCGCGCGGCCACGGTGATCCTGCGCCGGCGTACGATGGGTACGCATGAGGGGGTGGTGACGGTCACGTCCCCCGATGGCGAGGTCTTTGCGGTTGAGCTCACCGAGTTGCAGCCCGGCCGCTGGATCGGCCGCTTCACGGCGCAGGCGCAGGGCCTCTATCGCATTGCCGACAGCGAACGCGAGATCGTCACGGCGGTGGGGCCTGCCGCACCGCGCGAATTCGAAAACCCGATCTCAACAGATGCCGTGATGGGCCCGTTGATCGAGGCGACGCTGGGCGGCGCGCTGCGCCTTGCACGCAGTGGGGTGCCGGAGATCCGCCGGGTCAGCGAGGATCGCCGCGCCGCCGGCCGCGGCTGGATCGGGGTTGCCGAACGGCAGGCCTATGCGGTGCGCGACATCCGCTTCACGCCACTCGCGCCGGGTTGGCTGATGCTGGTTTTGGCCTCGGCGCTGATCCTTGCGGCCTGGCGGGTGGAGGGGCGCTGAGCGCGTCGCACCCGGTTTGGACAGGCTTCGCGCAGCGGGCGGTGTTGGGACGCCTCCGGCGGGA
>JBCBKN010000493.1:0-2244 GCA_038521775.1 Pseudomonadota bacterium
CTCGGGCTTTGTCTATTACGTCTCGATCACCGGGATCACCGGGGCGGCCCAGGCCGATGCGGCCGCCATCGCGCCGCAGCTTGCCGCGATCAAGGCCGCCACCGACCTGCCCGTCGTGGTCGGGTTCGGCATCCGCACCCCGCAGACCGCCGGCGCCCTGGCCGAGATTGCCGATGGCGTGGTGGTCGGCTCGGCGATCGTGGCTGAGGTTGGCGCCGGCACCCCCACCGGCGAGGTGCTTTCACAGGTGAAAGATCTTGCGGACGGGGCCCATTCGGCCTGATCCTTGCAGTGTTTGAGGCAGGAGACGGGTATGGAGAGCACAGAACATCGCAGCGAAGCGGACATGGCCGGGCTCGACGCGGCAATGGCGGCCTCGCCCAAGGATCATGGGCCGGTCCGTGCCATCGTGGCGCGGCCGGAAAACGGTGCGCGACAGCTCCTGTCCGAGGCGACGCTCAGCCTTGCGGGCGGTGTTGAGGGCGATCATTGGGCCAAGGGCTGCTGGAAAAGCCTCGCCGACGGCTCGCCCGACCCCGATGTGCAGATCTGCATCATGAATGCCCGCGCTATTGCCTTCGTTGCGCGCAGCGACGCGCCCGAGGCCTGGGCGCCGGCGGGCGACAATATCTTTCTCGACATGGATCTGTCGGAGGCGAATCTGCCCGTGGGCCAGCGCCTGTCCGTGGGGTCGGTCGAGCTTGAGATCACGGCCGAGCCGCATCTGGGCTGTCGCAGCTTTTCGGCCCGCTATGGCCGGGATGCCCTGCGGTCGATCAACGATCCCAACCGGCGCGCCGAGCGGTTGCGCGGGGTTTATGCACGGGTCGTGCAGGACGGTCGGATCGCGGTCGGCGACAGGGTCGCCAAGCTCTGAGGACCGCCGCCTCTGAGGACCGCCTCTGAGGACCGCCGCGCGGCGCCAAATCCACAGCGCGCAATTGTAATTTGGGGCTGCGCCGTTTATCTCTGCACCCGATGGCAGGCGTGGAGGAAGAGATGCAGCCCGAGGTCACCGCATTTTTCGACGAGCCGACCAACACCGTCTCTTATGTGGTGCGCGACCCGGCCGGCAGCGCCTGCGCGATCCTCGATTCGGTGCTTGATTTCGACCAGGCCGCGGGGCGCACCTCCACCGCATCGGCCGATGCCATCATTGCGCATATCCGCGCGCATGGGCTGACCGTCGATTGGCTGTTGGAGACCCATGTCCATGCCGACCATCTCTCGGCTGCGCCCTATCTGCAGCGCGAACTGGGCGGAAAGATCGGCATCGGTGAGAACATCACCCTGGTGCAGGAGACCTTTGGCAAGGTGTTCAACGCCGGCACCGAGTTTGAGCGCGACGGCAGCCAGTTCGACCAGCTCTTTCGCGAGCAGGACCGGTTTTCCATCGGCGGGCTGGCCGCCCAGGTGCTGCACACCCCCGGGCACACGCCGGCCTGCATGACCTATGTGATCGGCGATGCGGCCTTTGTGGGCGACACGCTTTTCATGCCCGATTTCGGCACCGCGCGCTGCGACTTCCCCGGCGGCTCGGCCGACGAGCTGTGGGAAAGTATACAGAGGGTGCTCAGCCTGCCCGACGAAACCCGGCTTTTCATGTGCCATGACTACAAGGCGCCGGGGCGGTCGGAATTTGCCTGGGAAACGACCGTGGCCGAGGAAAAGACCCGCAATGTGCACATCGCCGGCCGCACGAAGGACGAATTCGTGGCAATGCGCACCGAACGCGATGCCAAGCTGGGCATGCCCCGCCTGATCATCCCCTCGATCCAGGTGAACATGCGCGCCGGCCACATGCCGCCGGCCGATGACAACGGGACGACCTACCTGAAGGTGCCGCTCAACACGCTCTGACGGCCTGGTCGCCATCGAGGATATCGCGGGCATGGCAAAGACGGTGTCCTGAGCAGGTCAGGCATTTCCTGAACGGTTGTCGCAATGACCGGCTTTTTTGAGGCGGCGATGACTGAGTGCGGGGCGGCCGCTCAACAGCCGCGCTGGCTGTCGCCATCGGCGAACTCGACCACCAGGAAAAAGGGCTCCCGCCCCCAGCCGCAGATAAAGACCACCACGCGCAAGGGATCGCCCCCGGTCACGATGCGCTCGATCAGGGGCTCACCCGGCCCGCGGGCGTAAAGCTCGGGAATGCGGGCGCGCATGGCCCGGTCGCCAAAGAACCGGTCGCCCTGGTCATCGACATTGCTGCGGCCAAAGCGGTGATAATTCGCCCGGTCCTGC
>JBCBKN010000494.1:0-2241 GCA_038521775.1 Pseudomonadota bacterium
GCACGTTCGAGCAGATGATCGGCTGGCGGAAGATCACCCCGCCCAGGATGTTGCGGATGGTGCCATTGGGCGAGCGATACATGCGCTTGAGGCCGAACTCTTCGACCCGCTGCTCATCAGGCGTGATGGTGGCGCATTTCACGCCGACCCCGAATTCCTTGATCGCATTGGCCGCATCGACGGTGATCTGATCGTCGGTCTCGTCGCGCGCCTCGATGCCCAGATCGTAATATTTCAGGTCGATGTCGAGATAGGGCAGGATCAGCTTTTGCTTGATGAAATCCCAGATGATCCGGGTCATCTCATCGCCGTCGAGCTCCACGACGGGGTTGTCCACCTTGATCTTGGTCATGCGCGCGCTCCTTGGCCCTGGGGTGTCCGGCGCCTCCTTAGCGCAGCAGGCGACGCAGGGGAAGCGGGCTCCTGCTAAATCTGTATGCGACGGTATACCGCGGCGTTGTGCCTGGGGAGGCTCTGGCTATTTTGCAGGCAACGCGCCCACAAAGTCGAGCGCCAGCGCCAACAGCTGGCCGCGCGCGGCGTCATCCTCCAGCACGGCCGGATCGACCTGCACCAGACCGGTCATCCGCCGCCCCGTGGCCGTCATCGCGCCGACACCCGGCTCGGCCATCGCCGTCGCCTCACGCTCCTTTCCCACCCGAAACATCCCGCCATGCTTCCAGCTTCCGCAGAGCATGTTGCCGTTGAGCAAAAAGCACAGCCCGCCGAACATCCGCTTTTCGGTGATGCCGGGCAGGCCGGTCAGCGCGTCGCGCAGGATCGCGGCCTGCGCCTCGATCTCGGCCTTGGTCAGCGGCGCGTCCGCGCCGGCGTTACGTGACGCAGCCTCGTCTGCCCCGAATTCCTGCGACATTGTGATGTCCCTCCGCTCCATGCCATATCTGCACAGACACCCCATGCCCCCGCGTTTCGACAGGGCGTTCAGATGACTGACAGGGATTTCAGATGACCAACAACCCGGCCGCGCCGGTTTTCGTGCTGGTGCGCCCGCAAATGGGCGAGAATATCGGCGCCGCGGCCCGGGCCATGTGGAATTTCGGGCTTGACCGGATGCGGGTGGTGGCCCCCCGCGATGGCTGGCCCAATGAGCGCGCGGTGGCCATGGCCTCGGGGGCAGGGCGGGTGCTCGATGCCGCCTGGATCACTGAAACCACCGCCGAGGCCGCCGCCGATCTGAGCTGGCTGGCGGCCACAACGGCCCGCCCGCGCGAGCTGACCACGCCGGTGCTGAGCCCGGCAGAGGCGGCCGCCGAGGCCCGCGCCCGGATGGCGGCGGGCGAACGGGTGGGGTTTCTCTTCGGCCCCGAACGCTCCGGGCTTGAAAACGACGACATCGCGCGCGCCAATGCCATTGTCTCGGTCCCGGTGAACCCCGCCTTTCCGTCGCTCAACCTCGCACAATGCGTGCTCTTGCTGGCTTATGAATGGGGTCGAACGGCCCTGGCGCCCATCGCCGCGCCAGCCCGGCCGGACCCGGCCGCCGCCCATGCCGATGCCGAGCGGTTCTACGAGACGCTTCTCGCCCGGCTTGACGCGGCGGGGTATTTCTGGCCCGAGGACAAGCGCGCGCCGATGCAGATGAACCTGCGCAACCTGGTCTCGCGCCTGCCGCTGACCGAGGCGGATCTGCGCATGCTCTACGGGGTGATCCGGACCCTCGATGAGAAAACCCCACGGGCGGTGCGCGAGCGGTGAGCGGCTTGGCGCGGCACCCCCGATTTGGTAAGGTTTCGGGGGTTTTCTGCTGGGGTTTTTGCAATGCCGCTTTTGCTGTTGGTCCTTGGCGCGCTGGGCGCGGGGCTATTTTGGTACTACCGCATCCGCAATGCCGCCGAGGCGACGCGCGAGATCACCGAGATGGCCTCGGACGTCAAATCCGCCGCGCGCCGGTTCGGCTTCAAACGCAAGGCCGACATCCATCCCGCCGATGCCGTTGACGATGCACGGCTGGTGGGGGCTGCTCTCGCGCTGGTGATTGCGGCGCATGAGCGGATCATTGGCGAGGATGGGCATCGCCGGCTGGCCGAAACCTGCCGCGCGGCGTTTGACTGCACGCCGACCGAGGCTGAGGAGATCGTTGTCTTTGCCCGCTGGCTTGAGGCGCAGTTCGGCAATCGCGACGAGGCGGCGCGGCGTCTGACCCGCCGGCTGAACCTGCTGGCCCATGGCGATGTGCTGCCCGATCTGGAGCGGATGATCGCCGCACTCGCCCCGCCAGGC
>JBCBKN010000495.1:0-2215 GCA_038521775.1 Pseudomonadota bacterium
CATCGGTCGCCACGAAGACCGGCGGCACGCCGCCATCAAGACAGAGGATCGCGCAGGCCTTATGGGCAAGGCCGGTTCCGGGGCGCATGGCACCTGCATAGCATTTTCCGTCGCAAATCTCACCGACCAGCCGCCAGCGCCCCAGCGGCACGGGGGCCGGAACTGGGGCTGGCACGGAATGCGCGGCCGCGTCGGTCAATCCGTCGATGCCATTGGTGCCGTTGCGCAGTTGCAGCATCAGCAAATCGCCGCGGTTGAGCGCAACGCCGGACACCGTCACGGTCTGACCGTCGAGCGGTGCTGCGCGGTCCTGTACACCCCGCTTGCCGCCGCCCGAGAGCATGATCGTGCGGCCGGCCGGCACATGCTCGGTCCCCTCCAGCACATGGACCATCGGATAGGGGCTGGCCTCGAGGATCCCGGTGAGCGTCTGACGCTGCCAGTCAAAGCGGAACGCGCCGTCGCCGGGATCGTCCTGCGTGGCCGCCAAAAGCCAGCCCAGCCCGGCAAAGAGCGCCGCCAGCACCAGCACCGCGCCGATCAGGAACCCGCGCAGCCCCCGAGGCGGTGCGACAAAGCCAATGAAGAAGGGCTCGTCAAGCCTGCTCATGCACCCTCCGGCACGGCCAGTGGCGTCTGCGCTGTGCCCGGCGGGTTGGCCGCGCTGTGGATCATCACGGTCTCCCCCTCCAGTCGCAGTCGGTAGGTCGGGATTTTCTCGGTAAAGGGCTCGGGCGCGCAGCCATCCTCGGGCCGGTACTGAAAGCCGTGCCAGGGGCAGGTGATGCAGCCGTCGAGAATGCGGCCCTCGCCCAAGGGGCCGTTTTGATGCGCGCAGGCGTTCGACACTGCAGAGAGGGTGGCGCCATTGCGAAACACCGCCGCGTATTCCGAGCCCGCAATGCGCACGATGCGGGCTCGGCCGTCGGGGATCTCGCGCCAGGGCGCAACCGCGATCCAATCGCCCGCACCCAGCGGTTCGGCGCGCCCGCGGGCGATCAGATGCAGAGCCGCGACCGTCAGGGCGCCGGCCCCTGCGACAAGGGCGAAGGCCGGGTTTCTGCTGTCTTGCAGATAGCCCAGCCAGACATGGCCGACCACCGCCGCATAGGCCGGATAAATCAACAGATGCAGGGATTTCCAGGCCGGAGCCGACAGAAAGCTCAGCCAGAAATCATGGCTGGTGGCGGCAAGGATGCCAAGACAGATCAGCGCAAAGATGCCCAGGGCTTCGAAGGGAAATCCGAGCGCCTGGCCGTAGCTGAGATTGGACGAGAGCAGCGCCTCCAAGGGCGGGGTCGGGCTGAAGGCCTGGTACCAGCCCAGCACATAGGTGGCGTGGGTGAGGGCGACCAGCGCGGTCAGCACGCCGAAATGCCGGCGATTGTAGAGCAGCGGCAGGAACCGCCGGTCGAGCCGCGCCAAAGGTCCGATGCACAAGATGACCGTCAGCATCAGAAAGGCGCAGCTTCCGAAGGCCTGCATGCGAATCACCGCCCCGTCGACGGGCCGCGTGACATCCGCCGCCGGCGTGCCCAGCCGAATGAAGATCAGCACATAGGCCGCAACCAATGCCAGCAGCACCGCGTCATAGACGAGCTTGTTGGGCACCCATTGCACGGGCACATATTTCACGCTCATTGGCCGGTCTCCGGCGATGGGGTCATGTCGGGCGCTGACAGGAGGAGTGCGGGCTGCTCGAATGGGCCGTTCTGGCGGATCGACAGCGCGAGGGCGATTATGGCGACGAGCGCGACCGCCATGGCCAGCCCGGCCAGGCGCTGCACACGGTGCGGCGGCCGGTGACGGCGGGCCTCGTCCCAGCCCCGCTCCAGCACCGCCCAGCGCCACAGGACCAGCGGCCAGACCAGCACGATGCCGGGCAGGATAAGCGGGCGAAACACCCAGGCGCCCCGGGCGTTCGCATCGACCCGGCCGATGCCCCAGAGCAGGAACAGCGCGCCCACGGCCAGCCCGGCCCAAAGGTAGACCTCGCCGATGGTCAGGAGCGTGGCGGCCGTCATCGGCATCGCTCAGACGCCTGCCGCGCGGCGCGGCGTCACCACCGGCCCCGGATTGCGCAGCGCGCCGGTCAGCGCCAGGGCCCCGGCCAGGGCCAGGGCGACGAGGGTCGCGACCGCCGCCCAGCCGCCATTGGCATAGACCTGGCCGAGCGCGAAGGCGCCGACAAGGCCGCCGATATAGTAGCTGGTCA
>JBCBKN010000496.1:0-2206 GCA_038521775.1 Pseudomonadota bacterium
GCGTTCTGCACCCTCAAAGGCTTAGGGGCGGCACCGGGTCGTTTCAAGCGAATTGGCGCTATTGTGACGCGGGATGCGTGCAGACGGGTGTTGGCGGGTGCCGTCAGGTGATGTCAGGTGATGTCGGCGCGCAATATGCGCGCAGACAGGCAAGGGGCTGCGCCGGCGGTTCGCATGGCCAGATCGCCGCGGCCTGCCTGGATCAGACCGGTGGAGCGGCATGTGCCGGGCCGGTCAGACGCGCAGGCGCGCGGCCAGCGCACCACGCCGCTTCAGCGCCACCTGCGCCGTTTTGGCGCGGGCGAGCGGCCGCCGCCCCGTTGAGCCCGACAACCCGCCCGAGAGCACCGTAGCGCCCAAAAGCACCGAGCGCCCAGGAGCCCCGCCGGGCCCGAAGGCCCCGCCGGGCGCGAAAGTTCAGCCGAGCCCGAGTTCCCAATTCCGCCCGAAAGCAATGCCGGGCCTGAAGGCCCTGCCAGCCCCGCGGGTCAGTTCAGCGATTGCAGATAGGCCACCATATTGGCTGCATCTTCGGGGTCCTTATAGCCCGAAAAGCTCATCTTGGTGCCGGGCATATAGCCCCTGGGGTTTTGCAGGAACTGCGCCAGCTCCTCGGGCGTCCACTCCCCGCCGAACCCGGCCATGGCCGAGGAATAATTGAAGCCATCAATGCCGCCCACCGCCCGGCCGATCACGGCATGCAGGCTGGGCCCGGTGCCATGCGCGCCGGCATCGACCTTGTGGCAGGCCGAGCATTTGCGGAAATCCTTCTCGCCCGCGGCAGGATCGGCGGCCGCGACCAACGCGGTGAAGTCGATCGGCTCGGCCTCGACCACCTCCTCGGGGCTGTCCTCCTCGATGGGCAGCGCATAGGCCAGCTCGTCACCATAGCTTGCAGTGTGATAGAGCGGCTCGGCAAAGAACCGGATGCCCAGAAAGATCAGCAGCGCGCCGCACAGGCCGGCGACGATCTTGGTGGTCTCCATCGTGTCCATGGCGCGCCAGCTCCTCCCGCCGATCATTCCCCCGGGGCCGATCATCCCTGGGCCGATCATTCCCTGGGCTGGTCATTCCCGGGTCAGGGCCCTGGCCCTGCCAACGCGCACATAACTGCTTCCTCAGCGTTACCGCAAGGTGTAGAAACCGCGACTATTCGCCATGGCGATGCAAAAAGAGGCAGCAGGACAATGAGCCGGAGACAATGACCCGGAGACAATGGCCGTGACGCAGCAGCTGAGCGCGCAGACCAGCGGCCTGGGCACCGGTCTCGGCAGCAGCCAGGGCAGGATCGCCTTTCAGGGCGAGCCCGGGGCCTATTCGCATCAGGCCTGTCTGGAGGCCTATCCGGGGCTGGAACCGCTGCCCTGCCACACCTTTGAGGGCGCCATTGCCGCGGTGCGCGAGGGCCGGGCCGAGCTGGCCATGCTGCCGGTCGAAAACTCCACCTATGGCCGGGTGGCCGACATTCACAGCCTGCTGCCGGGCTCGGGCCTCTATATCATCGGCGAGCATTTCATGCGGGTGCGCATCGCGCTGCTGGCGCTCCCCGGCGCCACGGTCGAGGGGGTGCGCGAGGCGCTCAGCCACACGGTTCTGCTGGGCCAGTGCCGCACCTATCTTGAACGCCACGACATCGCCCGGGTCACCACGCCCGACACGGCCGGCGCCGCGATGCAGGTCGCGCAAGAGGGCGATCCCAGCCGCGCGGCCCTCGCCTCGGCCCTGGCCGGTGAGCTCAACGGGCTCACGGTTCTGGCCGACGGGATCGAGGACAACCAGCACAACACCACCCGCTGGCTGATCATGAGCCCGCGCAAGATCGAGGCCGCGCCCACCGATGGCGATGTGGTGACCAGCTTTGTCTTTCAGGTCCGCAACCTGCCGGCAGCACTTTACAAGGCGATGGGCGGGTTTGCGACCAATGGCGTGAACATGACCAAGCTGGAAAGCTACATGCTGGAAGGCAGCTTCATCGCCACCCAGTTCTATGCCGAGATCGCGGGCCATCCCGAACAGCCCGCCGTCGCCCGCGCGCTGGAAGAGCTGCGCTATTTCTCCTCACGGGTCAGCGTGCTGGGCGTGTTCCCGGCCGCCGATCACCGCCGCGCTGCGCCCTGAGACCGCGCCGCGCCCTGAGACCCAAATCCGCCAAGGGGGACCGCCCGACAAGCCCCCGTTACAGCCGGTCGGCGGTCCAGGCCTCCAA
>JBCBKN010000497.1:0-2188 GCA_038521775.1 Pseudomonadota bacterium
CTGCTCGACGCGCTGATCCCGCGCGGCGCGCGCCGGGTGCAGGGGGTGCTGGTCTCGCTCATCTCGGCGGCTGCCCTCGGGCTGGTCACCTGGCGGCTCTGGGTGCGCTCCGGCGATCAGGCGCTTTACGAAGAGGTCTCCGACGAGCTTTACCTGGAGCTTTGGCCCTTCAGCGCCGGCATGGCGGTGCTCTGCGCGGTGGCCACCGTGGCGGCCGCGCTCAATGCCATTCTCTGGGCGACGGGCCGCAAGGACGCGCAATGACCGAAGCACTGATCGGGCTCGGCGCCCTTCTGATCCTGGCCTTTCTGCGGATCCCCATCGCCTTTGTGATGATCCTTGTGGGCTATGCCGGCATGGCCTGGGTGAACAACCCTGTCGGCGCGCTCTACAATGTCGGGCAAACGGCCTTTGATGCGGCGATCAATTACGAGCTGTCGGTCGTGCCGCTTTTTGTGCTGATGGGCAATTTCGTGGCCCGGGCGGGGCTTGCAGCCGAGCTTTACGGCGCCTCGAACGCCTTTCTGGGCCACCGCAAGGGGGGGCTCGCCATGGCCACGGTCGTGGCCTGCGGCGGGTTTTCGGCCATCTGCGGGTCGTCGCTGGCCACAGCGGCCACCATGTCCAAGGTCGCCATGCCCTCGATGCGCCGCTATGGCTATGATGACAGCCTGGCCACCGGCTCGATCGCCGCGGGCGGCACGCTGGGCATCCTGATCCCGCCCTCAGTGGTGCTGGTGATCTACGGCATCCTGACCCAGCAGAGCATCGGCAAGCTTTTTGCCGCCGGCATCATTCCCGGCGTGATCGGCGTGCTCTTTTATCTCGCCGCGGTGCGCTATGTGACCTGGCGGCGGCCCGAGGCCGGGCCGGCCGGCGCGCGCCAGGGCTGGCCTGCGCGGCTGCGCGCCCTCTCCTCGGTCTGGGGGGTGCTGGTGCTCTTTGCCATCGTGATGGGCGGCATCTATGGCGGGGTTTTCAGCCCCACCGAGGCCGCGGGCATCGGCGCGTTCGGCGCCTTTCTCTTTGCGCTGGCGCGTCGGGCGCTGAGCTGGCGGGTGCTGCGCGAGATCCTGGAGGAAAGCGTCACCACCACCGCGATGCTTTTTACGGTGCTGATCGGCGCGCTGCTTTTTGCCAATTTCATCAACTTCACCGACTTCCCGCAGGAGCTGGCCGGTTTTGCCGCCCAGTTCGCCGAGACCCCCTGGCTGGTGGTCGCTGCAATCCTGGTGATCTATGTGCTGCTGGGCATGGTCTTTGAGAGCCTCTCGATGATCCTGCTCACCGTGCCGATCTTCTTTCCGCTGGTCACCGGGCTGGGCTATGACCCGATCTGGTTTGGCATCGTCGTGGTGGTGGTGACCGAGATCAGCCTGATCACCCCGCCGGTCGGGCTCAATGTGTTCGTCCTGCGCGGGGTGTTGCCGGATGTGAAGACGGGCACGATCTTTGCCGGGGTCACGCCCTTTTGGATCGCCGACATCGCCCGGCTTGCCCTGATCGTAACCGTACCTGCGCTGTCGCTGTGGCTTGCATCCTACGTCAACTAGCCAAGGGTGAAGCCGACCTCGCCCAGCGGGCCCATGGTGATCGCGACCGCGCTTGTGTTGGGATCGACCGGGCGGGGCGGGATATGCGTGCCACACATCACCACCATGCCGGGCGCGGCCGAAATGCCGCGGCCCGCCAGATGGTTGAGCAGCCACATCACCCCCTCGACGGGGTCTTGCGGGGCATTGCCGGTGGCCTCGGCCACCTGCGCGCCGTCATAGCTCAACGTCACATGCAGCCCCGGCAGATCCAGCGCCTCGGGCGCGATCTGGGCTGTGCCCAGCACAATGCCGGCATTGAAGACATTGAGCGCCACGGCCTCGGAGAGCGTGCCATCGGGCAGCGAGCGGCCGCGAAAATCGATAAGCTCGATGGCGGCATGGAACCTATCGATCGCGGCCAGCGTGCCGGCCCTGTCAAAGGGTGCGCCGGCGGTCACGCCATCGCCCAGCACCGCGGCAAGCTCGGGCTCCACGACCACCCGGTCAAACCCGCTTGCCGCCAGAACCGCGCCACTGGCATGGATTTCACCGGCCGCGATGCGGGCGCAAACCGGCTCGTCCACGCTGAAATGCGCCATCTGCGCGGCGCTGTTGGCGGCAAGCTTGTAGCCCCCGATCCCGCCGGCATCGGC
>JBCBKN010000498.1:0-2176 GCA_038521775.1 Pseudomonadota bacterium
CCGGGCCCGCGCGCTTACCGAAACGTCGCCGCCGCGGCTGGAAGTCGCCGGCGCGACCCGCACGCCCTATTTCTGCTCGGGCTGCCCGCACAACACCTCCACGAAAGTCCCCGACGGCTCCAAGGCGCTGGCTGGCATCGGCTGCCATTTCATGGCGAGCTGGATGGACCGCGAGACCTCCTCGCTCATCCAGATGGGCGGCGAAGGGGTGAACTGGGCCGCCTCCTCGCGCTTTACTGGCAA
Source organism: Pseudomonadota bacterium (assembly GCA_038521775.1). Taxonomy (GTDB): domain Bacteria; phylum Pseudomonadota; class Alphaproteobacteria; order Rhodobacterales; family Rhodobacteraceae; genus J013. Next base: position 244 of record JBCBKN010000498.1, read on the forward strand.
GGGCCATGTGTTCCAGAACCTTGGCGAGGGCACCTGGTATCACTCAGGCTCCATGGCCATCCGCCAGGCAATCGCGGCCAAGGCCAACATCACCTACAAGATCCTTTACAATGACGCGGTGGCGATGACCGGCGGCCAGCCGGTGGACGGGCCGGTGAGCGTGCAGGCCATTGCCCATATCTGCCGGGCCGAGGGCGTGCGGCGCATCGCACTCATCTCCGATGCGCCCGAAAAATTCCGGCGCGCGGAGTTCCCCGCCGGCACGAGCATCGACCATCGCCGCGCGCTCGACCGGGTGCAGCGCGAGCTGCGCCGCGTGCCGGGGGTGAGCGTGCTGATCTATGAGCAGGCCTGCGCCACCGAAAAGCGCCGCCGCCGCAAGCGGGGCACCGAGAAAGACCCCGCCACATTCGTGATGATCAATGAGCTTGTCTGCGAGGGCTGCGGCGATTGCTCGGTCGCCTCGAACTGTCTGAGCGTCGAGCCGGTGGAGACCGAGTTTGGCCGCAAGCGCCGCGTGAACCTCTCCACCTGCAACAAGGATCTCTCCTGTCTGGAGGGGTTCTGCCCCAGCTTTGTGACCGTCGAGGGCGGCAAGCGGCGCAAAAAGGCCGGTGCTGCGCCCGATCCCGCTGCGCTGTTGGCGGCAATCCCCGCGCCCGCCCTGCCCAGCCTTGATGCGGGGTTCGACCTCCTGGTCACCGGGGTGGGCGGCACGGGCGTGGTCACAGTCGGCGCGCTCATCACCATGGCCGCGCATCTGGAAGGGCATGGCGCCAGCGTGCTCGACTTCACCGGCTTTGCGCAGAAATTCGGCCCGGTCTTGAGCTATATCCGGCTGGGCCCGGCGCCGGATGCGCTCAACCAGGTGCGCATCGATGCAGGCGCGGCCGATGCGGTGATCGGCTGCGACGCGGTGGTCAGTGCCGCGCCCAAGGCCTCGGCCTGCTACCGGGCGGGCACGCGGGTCGCGCTCAACACCGCCGCCATGCCCACCGGCGACATCGTCCTGCGCCGCGATGCCGATCTTGCCATCCCCGCCCGCGACGCCGCCATTGCCGGGGCGGTGGGCGCGGACAATCTGCGGGCCTTCGATGCCAATCGCATGGCCGAGCGGCTGCTGGGCGACAGCGTCTTTGCCAATGTGATGATGCTGGGTTTTGCCTGGCAGCTGGGCCTGGTGCCCTGCGGCGAGGCCGCCTTGATGCGCGCGATCGCGCTCAATGGCGTGGCGGTCGAGGCGAACCGAGCCGCCTTTGCCTATGGCCGGGTGATGGCGGCAACCCCCGCGGCCTTGGCCGAAACGCCCCCTGCCCGGGACGAAACCCTCGCGGCGCTGATCGACCGGCGCGCCGAGTTCCTGACCGCTTATCAGGATGCCGCTTACGCGCAGCGTTATCGCGACCGGCTCGCCGAACTCTTGGTCGCCCTGCCGGCCGACCGGGCTAAGGAGGTGACCCGGATCGCGGCCAAATCGCTCTTCAAGCTGATGTCCTACAAGGATGAATATGAGGTCGCCCGGCTGCATCTTGAGACCGGTTTTGAGGAGAAGATCGCGGCCGAATTCGAAGGGCGCTTTCGCGTGCGCCACCACCTCGCCCCACCCATGCTGAGCTTTGGCAAAGACAGCCGCGGCCGGCCGCGCAAGCGCGCTTTCGGGCCCTGGATGCGGGTCGCCTTTCGTGGGTTGGCCCGACTGAAGCATTTGCGCGGCACGCGATGGGACCCCTTTGGCCACATGGCCGAGCGGCGAGCGGAGCGGGCGCTGATCGGCTGGTACGAGGATCTCATGGGGCGCTGCGCCGATGCGCGCGGGTGCGGGCCGGATTGGGCGCAAATCCTCGCCGCGCCCATGGAGATCCGCGGCTTTGGTCCGGTCAAGCAGGAGGCCGCCGAGCGGGTCCAGGCGCAGGTCGAAAAGGCGCTGCACCCG
>JBCBKN010000499.1:0-2124 GCA_038521775.1 Pseudomonadota bacterium
CGGTTGGCCATCCGCACCCGCCGCCGGGCGGCGGCCTTGTCGGTGCGTGGCGTGTCGATCGCGGTTTGTGCCATGCGCCTGCGCTTTCAGCTGGAGGGCGAGGATGCGCGCGGAAGGAAGGCGAGGGCGTCAGCCGCCCCCGCCATGTCGTGCTGCCCCGGCTTACTGCCAGGTGTAGTAGCCGGCCTCTTCCATCACCGCGCGGGTCCGCTCGGCCACGCCGTCAAGCGCTTCCTTGACGTCGAGATCCTCGGTGATGACTTTCGACAGCGTCGTGCCCAGATCGGCATTGATCTTGCCCCAGACCGGGATGATCGGGCGCCAGTCGGGATCGGCATATTGCAGCGCCTCGCCAAAGACCGCCATGTGCGGGAATTTCGCGTTCACCTCGGCATCGGCATGGGTGGAAAACCGCGAGGGGTTGCCACCGGCCAGCGCCACCAGCTTGTCGCCATGTTTCGAGGTCAGCCATTGCAGGAGGAGAAAGGCCGCTTCCTTGTTGAGCGCGTTTTTGGGGATCGCGATGCCAAAGCCGCCCGTCTGGCTGGCGCGCCGCACGCCCATCGGGTGCATGGCCCAGCCCACCTTGTCGACGACCTGGCTTTTGGCCGGATCGTTGATCTGGCCGGCCACAACGGTGGTGTCGAGATACATCGCCGTGTCGCCGTTCAGGAAGGCCGACAGCGCCTCGCCAAAGCCGAAGGTGGCCGCCCCTTCGGGCCCGCATTCAACCAGCTTCTTGAGCGCCTCGGCCGCGGCAATCCCCTCGGCATTGTTCACGATGGGATTCCAGCTGTCATCAAAGATCCGCCCGCCCAGCGGCGCGAGATGGAGCAGGAAGGCATGCGCGGCATGGTGGCCCGAGGCCGCGCGGGTGGAAAGCCCGCCCAGACCCGGCTCCAGCTCGGGGATCTTGCAGGCAAGCTCGAGCATCTCTTCATAGGTGGTGGGAACTTCCAGCCCGTGCTTTTCGAAGATGTCCTTGCGATAGCCCAGAACCGAGGTTTCCGAGCCGAAGGGAATGCCGAAGAGCGAGCCGGTCTTGCCCTCCAGATAGCCCTTAAAGCCGCCCGCAAAGCCAATGTTGTAGACATAGCCGTCGATCAGATCGGCCGCGTCATAGCTGGGATCGGCGAGCTTGGGGTTCATGAAATAGCGCGCCAGGTTTTCCAGCTGGTCGGCATAGACATAATCGGCCTTGGAAAAGACCACATAGGCCACGAGGTCATACTCGCCCTCCTCCTGGGCAAGCTCCAGCGTCTGGCGCTCGCGCATCTTCAGGTAGGGAAGCTGGTCGACCTCAACCTCGATGCCGGTCTCGGCGGTGAATTGCGGCAGCACCCGCATCACCGCGTCGTAATGCGGGTGGGCGGGGAAGTTCACCACCAGCGTGGTGCCGCGATAGGGTGCGTAGGGGTCGGCCAAAGCCCCGGTCGCTGCGGTGGTGGCCATGGCCGCCGCCATGCCAAGAGCGGTCAGGCCCTGTCTCAGATGCATCATCTTGTCCTCCCTGATGCGTCGTTTGGGTCAGAGGCGGTGTCCGCTCTGGCCGTCGAAAATCATGATCTCATCGGTGCGCACGCCAAACCGGTGGGTGGCGCCGGCGCGAAGGCGTGCGGTGCTGGGCACTTCGACCAGCACTTCGGTCTGACCGCAGCGGGTGACCAGAACCGACTGGGCGCCCAGATATTCCGCGACCACGATCTCCAACTCGATCGGGGCGCCCTCGGCGGGATCGGCAAAGACCGAGGACGGGCGCATGCCCATACGCACCGCACGGCGGGCCGCGCCGGTTCCGATGCGGGCCGCGCTCGCTGCAGGCAGGGGCAGGCTGTAGCCCGCGCCCTGCACGGTGAGGGTGCCGGCCTCCTCGACCAGATCGCCGTCCAGAAAGTTCATCGCCGGGCTGCCGATGAAGCCGGCAACGAACTGATTGACCGGGTTGGTGAACAGCTCCTCTGGGCTGCCCTGCTGCTGGATATGCCCGCCGCTCATCACCACGATGCGGTCGCCCAGGGTCATCGCCTCGACCTGGTCATGGGTGACGTAGATGAAGTTCTTGTTGATGCGTGCGCGCATCTCCAGCAGCAGGGCAGCCCAGAGGAGCTGTTCACCAACCCGGTC
>JBCBKN010000500.1:0-2042 GCA_038521775.1 Pseudomonadota bacterium
TCAATCCGCGCAGGCCGAACCGGCGTGCCCGCGCGGCAAATGCCACCTGCGGGCGCCAATGGGGGTTGACCTGCCCGGCCGGCCTGGTGCCCACGCGCCGCTCCAAAAACCCCAGCAGCAGATGGCAATTGGCCCGGTGCTGGGCCGCGCTCAGTTCCGCGGCCTGCGCAAATCCCGGCCGCTGTGCCAGCCGCTCGGCAATCCAGGGAAAGGCATGCGGCCCGTCCCCCATCACCTTGTCGAAATATAGCGACAGGAAGCGCGCCACCGGATCGCGCAGCATCAGGAAGGCCCGCCCGTCATGGCGCCTGGCCGAAAACGCCGCGCTGTGCAGGCAGGCATCGGCCTGGATGGCCAGCGGGTCGGGATGCGGCCGGCCATGATCGATAAGGTAGGCAAGGTTGCGCAGCAGCGTGCAGCCCGATTTCGGCACCGCCAGAAAGATCAGCGGCGCACGATGCGCGGTGGTCAGGCGGATGGTGGGTCGGGTGGGGGCGCCAGTGGTGGCGCTGGCGGTCTGCGCGCTGGCGGTCTGGGCGCCGGGCCGGGGCGCCTGGGGGCCATTGCGCCAGCCCCGGTCGCGCCGCCGGACCCATACCGCCCGGGCCTGGGCCACCAGGGCCGTGTCGCGCCGGTAAATGCGGTTCAGCCCCGCCGCAACCTCCGGCGTCAGGATCGACTGCGCCATTTCAGTGGAGGTGCGGTTTCGTGCCGAGATCTTGGCCATTTGATCGGCAATGCCCGGCACGGCCGGTGACAGAAGCATCGGCAGCTGCCAGGACAGACCGTCGAGCGTCAGATGCGCAAGCTCAAGCGGTGCGGCACGGCGCAGGCGGCGCGCCTGCGGGCGCCAATGCGGGTTCACCGGCAGATCGGTCTTCCCGGCGATATTGGCCTTTAGCCAGGCGCCAAAGCGCTGAACATTCCGCCGATGCGCCTCGACCCCCGCATCTGGGTCAAAGCGCAGCCCGGCATCCCGCTCCAAAACGGCCCGAATGTCGGGAAAGCTGCCCGGCCCCTGCCGCGCGATCTTGTCGAGATAGAACGAGACCACACGCTCGGCCGGGTCGCGCAGCACCGCAAAGCCAAACCGGCTGCCGGCAATAAAGGCGGCCGACAGATCGGCGGCGCGCAACAGGCGGGCCTCGTCATGGATGCCGGCGGGCGGCGGCTGATCGTGATCGAGCGCAAAGAACAGCGATTTGAGGAAGGTCGAGCCGCATTTGGTGATCGGCAGATAGTAGATGGGATAGCGCCGGGTGGTCAGGACCATGGTGCCGAGGCTTGGCCCACCACCCGCATCGGCAGCAGATGCGCCGACGGCCGCGCGGCCGGGCTGCGACACGGCCGGGTCCGGCGGGCCGCTCAGCCCTCCTCCACATCGCGCCGCACAGTCTCATGCGACAGGATACGGCGCGTTTCATCCATGCGGTCATAGAGCTCGTCGAGCCGAAAGACCAGATCCGGGGTGTATTTGGTGCGGATCGCCGCGCCCAGGGCGCGCCGCAGCACCGGCTTGTTTCGGTTCAGCGCCGCCAGCACCCTTTCGGCATTCCGCCCGCCAAGCGGCAGCACGAAGACCGTTGCATGCCGAAGATCGGGCGACACCCGCACCTCGCCCACGGTGATCGGTACACGCTCCAGATCCGGGTCATGCAGATCGCCCCGTGTCAGGATCTCCGAAAGCTGGCGGCGGATGAGCTCGCCCACACGCAGGCCGCGCGGACCGGCGGTCCCGTTTTGCTGCCTGCGCGCCACGTCGAGCTCTCCCTTGGTTCTCTCGGGCGACCGGGTAACAGCGGCGGGCGAGGCCTGCAAGAGGCGACGACCCGGCCGCCCGGCCACGCAGACCCCGAGAAAGAGCGCTCAGTTGACCGGCGACAGGCCTTCGGGCTGACCCACGACGATAAAGCGCAGCCCGTCAGGGTCGAGCCATTCGCGCGCCACCCGGTTGACATCCTCCAGCGTCACCGCCTCGATCAGCCCGTTGCGCCGCGTGACATATCCGGTGTCGAGCCCATCCTCCAAAAGCCCGCTCAGAA
>JBCBKN010000501.1:0-2041 GCA_038521775.1 Pseudomonadota bacterium
ACCCGGCTGGGGGTTTCGGGCCAGCTGGGCTGGACCACCTGGATCGGCGCCGGGGCGTCCGAGCGCGAGGCCGATGATCTGACGTTCAATCCCGCCGCTGCGGCGCAAGCAAGACCCGGCGCCGGCCGGGCGGAGGAGGCATGATGACCGAGATTAACCGGGTGGCACTTTTTGGCAAGCTCAACCCCTTGGCCTATAAGGCCATTGAGGGGGCGACGACCTTTTGCAAACTGCGCGGCAACCCCTATGTCGAGCTGGTGCACTGGATCAACCAGATCCTGCAGGGCGAGGACAATGACCTGCACCGCATCCTGCGCGACGCGGAAATCGACCCGGCGCGGCTGGCCGCCGACATGACCACAGCGCTCGACAAGCTGCCGCGTGGTGCCTCCTCGATCTCGGATCTTTCCGCGCATCTGGAGCATGCCGCCCAGCAGGGCTGGCTTTACGCCTCGCTGCTTTTTGGTGCGGGCAATGTGCGGTCGGGCCATCTTATCCTGGCGATCCTGAAGACCGACAGCCTCAAGAATGTGCTCTTTGGCATGTCCGAGCAGTTCCGCCGCATCAAGCCCGACGATCTGGCCGAGCGGTTCCTGGAGATCACCGGCGGCTCGCCCGAGGATGCGATGGCCCAATCGGCCACGGGGGCGGTGCCCGGCGAGGCCTCGGGGGCCATGGCGCCCGCCCAGATGGGCAAGGAGGAGGCGCTTGCGCAGTTTACCAAGGATCTGACCCAGGCCGCGCGCGACGGCGATATCGACCGGATCGTGGGGCGGGATGAGGAGATCCGCCAGCTGGTCGACATCCTCATGCGGCGCCGCCAGAACAACCCGATCCTGACCGGCGAGGCCGGGGTGGGCAAGACCGCCGTCGTCGAAGGCTTTGCCCTGCGCATTGCCGAGGGCGATGTGCCGCCTGCCTTGCGCGAGGCGCGGCTTTTGGAGCTTGATGTCGCGGCCTTGCAGGCCGGCGCCTCGATGAAGGGCGAGTTTGAAAACCGCCTCAAGGCCGTGATCGAGGAGGTTCAGGCCAGCGCCACGCCCATCGTGATGTTCATCGATGAAGCCCACACGCTGGTCGGCGCCGGCGGGGCGGCGGGTACCGGCGATGCGGCCAATCTGCTCAAACCAGCACTTGCCCGCGGCACGCTGCGCACGATCGGGGCCACCACCTGGGCGGAGTACAAAAAGCATATCGAGAAGGACCCCGCGCTCACCCGCCGCTTTCAGGTCGTGCAGGTCGATGAGCCCGACGAGGCGCGCGCCCATCTGATGATGCGCGGCATTGCCGGCATGCTGGAGGCGCATCACAAGGTCCAGATCCTCGATGAGGCGCTTGAGGCGGCCGTGCGGCTCTCGCACCGCTATATCCCGGCGCGCCAGCTGCCCGACAAATCGGTGAGCCTGATCGACACCTCCGCCGCGCGCGTGGCGATCAGCCAGCACACGGTTCCGGCCGAGGTTGAGGACAGCCAGCGCCGCATTCAGGCCCTGGAGACGGAGCTTGAGATCATCGGCCGCGAGGAGGCGGCGGGCTTTGACACGACCGAACGGCGGGCCCGGGCCGACACCGATCTGACCGATGAGAATGAGCGTCTGGGCGCGCTGACCGCCCGGTGGGAGCAGGAAAAGGCGCTGGTCGAGCAGATCCTGGCCCTTCGCGCCAAGCTGCGGGGCGAGGGCGGGGCCGCCGACGGGCCCGAGGCCGAGACCCCGCCCGAGACCCCGCCCGAGACCCCGCCCGAGACCCCGCCCGAGACCTCCGAGCAGACCAAGGAGGAGCGCACGGCCCTGCTCAGCGAGCTTGGCTCGCTGCAATATGAGCTCAACCGGCTGCAGGGCGACGCCCCGCTGATCCTGCCCATTGTCGACGCGCAGGCCGTCGCCTCGGTGGTCGGCGATTGGACCGGCATTCCCGTGGGCCGCATGGTCAAGGATGAGGTCGCCACGGTGCTCGACCTGCCCAACATCCTCAACAAACGCGTGATCGGCCAGGACCATGCGATGGAGATGATCGCCAAGCGCATCCAGACCTCGCGCGC
>JBCBKN010000502.1:0-2012 GCA_038521775.1 Pseudomonadota bacterium
ATTTTTTACACTCCTACACGGGAGAATGCCCACCCGTCCAGCGCCTCGATCCGCCGCCCCTGCGCGGTTCATGTGCGGCCCGTGTGCGGCCCCTGGGTGAGTGGGTCGCGGCATCGGGTTGTGCACCTGTCGGCGCCGCCGCGGGCCGAACGCGGGATTGACCCCGGCCCGCGCGGCGTGTCTTTAAGATGCTATGGGAGGGGGCAATGCAGCTTGATGAGGCAACGCATGCGGCGATCGAGGCGGCGGGCGAGAGCTTCGTGCCGCCCTATCCGCATCGCCGCACCCATCCGGCCGGCTTTCTGGAGCTTCTGCGGATTTTTCGCGACAATATCATCGGCACCTTCAGCGCGGCGGATTTCCATCACAGGCTGATCCATGCCCGCTATGGGCTGCTCGACATCTACACGGTGAACGATCCCGACCTCGTGCAGGAGGCCTTTCAGGCCCAGCATGCGGCGTTTCAGGCCAAGACCCCGCAGATGCGCCATGCGCTGCGCCCGCTTTTGGGCGACGGGCTTTTCGTCTCGGACCGCGGCACTTGGGCCACCCGCCGCGCCGCGGTGCAGCCGGTGGTGCATGGCGCGCGGCTGCCCGATTTTGCGCCCATCATGGTCGACACCATTGCGGAATGGTCGGAGCATTGGCAGAGCCTGGGCGACGGCGCGCCCATCGACGCGCTGGCCGAAATGGCCGAACTGACCGCCGAGATCATCTCGCGCACGATTTTCGGGCGCAGGCTGGGCCGCGAGTTCACCTCCGAGGTCGTGGCAGGCTTTGCCGCCTATCAGGCCACGGTCGATCAGGTCGATGTGCTGTCGCTTTTGCGCGCGCCCGATTGGCTGCCGCGCCTCCAGGGGCTGGCCGCGCGCCGGGCGCTCAAACGGGTGCACCGCGTGATCGACGACATTGTGGACCGGCTGGCCCGGGGCGAGGGCGACCAGCAGGCGGTCGTCGCGCGGCTTTTTGCCGCCCGCGATGCGCAGGGCCGGGCCTTCAGCCGCGAGGCAATCCGCAATGAGGCGATCGTGCTTTTCATGGCCGGGCATGAGACCACCGCCAACACCCTGGCCTGGGCCTGGTATCTGATCAGCCAAAGCCCCCGTGTGCGGGCGCGCCTGCATGAAGAGCTGGCCGAGACGCTGGGCGGCCGCGCGCCCCAGCTCGCCGATGTGCGGGGCCTGCGCTACACCCGCGCGATCATCGAGGAGACGCTGCGGCTTTACCCGCCGGTGCCCATTCTGGGGCGCCAGGCGCTGGCCGATGGCGAGATCGGCGGCACCCCCATCCGGCGCGGCGCGCTCGTGCTGGTCGCGCCCTTCATGCTGCACCGGCGCCCGGCAATCTGGTCGATGCCCGATCATTTCGTGCCCGAGCGGTTTGATGACCGGGTCGCCAAACGGCCGGGCAAATATGCCTATGTCCCCTTTGCCATCGGCCCGCGGATCTGCCCTGGTCTAAGCTTCGGTCTGACCGAGGCGGTGCTGGCGCTGGCCAGCCTCGGCCAGCGCTTTGAGCTGACCCTCGAGCCCGGCCATGAGGTGACATTGCAATGCCGGCTGACGCTGCGCCCGGGCGCAAGGCTGCCGATGCGGCTGAGGCAGCGGTGAAGCTCAGCGACATTCCCATCGACAGCACGCGGGCGCCGGAAGGGCCGGGCCCATCGCTGGCCGCCCTCTGGCAGGGGCAGGCTGGGTTGTGGACGCGCCATCACCTCACGCAACGGCTTGAGGGTGCGGCGCAATACGCGTTCTATCACGGCGTCCGGCCGTTTCCGCCCGAATTTCCGGCGGCGCTGGGGCGCATGCTGGGCCCGGTTGCGGGGTATATCGACCGCAACCGGAGCTATGTGGCCCATATGAATCGCGCGATCCCGCGCATCCGCCCCGATCTCGACGCCGCCGGTCAGCAGGCGCTGCTGGCACGCTGGTGGCGCAATATCGGGATCACCCATGCGCTTTTCCCGTCGCATGAAAAGCTTGCGCGCCCGGCGCGGGTGACGGTGCAGGGGG
>JBCBKN010000503.1:0-1957 GCA_038521775.1 Pseudomonadota bacterium
ATGGGGATCCGCAGAAAGGCCAGGATCAGAAGGGCGCCGAGCCCGATCAGTGCTTCGGTCATTGCGCGTCCTTGCGGCCCGTCGCCCAGAGAATGGCATTGAGCGCGGCCGCCACGGTTGCCACCGCGCAGAGCACCGCCATGCCGGCACTGAAGGGCCAAAGCTCCAGGTAAAGCTCGTCGGAGACCTCTTCATAAAGCGCCTGATCGCCGGAGCGCACCCAGAGCCGCCAGGTCACCAGCCCCAGGGCGGCCGCCGAGATGAGCGAGACCAGCACCCCCTGCACCCGGCGCGCGCCGCGCGGGATCAGCGCGTCGAGCAGGTCGACCGTGACATGCCCCTCGCGCAGCACCGTCAGCGGCAGGGCACAGAAGATGATCGTGGGCATGGTCAGCGAAACGAGCTCATAGGCCGCCGGCAGCGGGCGCGCAAAGAGGTACCGCCCCATCACATCGGTGAAGACGAGCAGCATCATTGCAAAGAGAAAGAGGCTGGCCAGAAGGCCCAGCAGACGGGCGAGATGACCCAGGCCGGGGATCTGCTCCGCGGCCAGGGTCGGGTCGGTCTGGGACATTACGATCCCAGCTTGGCCATTTCGGCCAGGAAGAAGTCGAGCATGGCCTGCCCGTCAACGCCTTCGGCCTCGGCAGCCTCAAGATAGGCCTGGATGAAGCCCTCATTGAGCTTTTCCAGCTCCGCCTGCAATTCGGGCGAGGCGGCGACGATGTTGTTGCCGGCCTCGGTCGCCACACCCAGACCCCATTCATTGATGGTGTCCCAGCCCTGGCCGGCCAGCTTGGCAAAGGCCTCGCCGGAATATTTGTCGATGATCGCCTTATCCTCGGGGGAGAGCGCGTCATACTTGCCCTGGTTCATCACCAGATAATGGCTCGAGGAATACCAGCCGCCCGGCATGGTGGTCGAAAAGGGCACCAGATCGGTGATCTTGAAGCTCGGCAGGCTCTCAAAGGGAAAGAGGATGCCATCGGCAATGCCCGAGGACAGGATTTCATAGCTTTTCGGCGCCGGCTGGCGGATCGACACGCCGCCCCAGGCCTCGACGATGGCCAGCGGGATCGGCCCGCCGGTGCGCATCTTCTCGCCCTCCATATCTGCGGGGGTCAGGATGTGCTTTTCGGAGTGATGCACAACGCCCGGCCCATGCATGTTCATGCCGATCAGATGCACCCCGGGATAGAGGTTCTTGTCGGCCAGAAACGCATCATGGGTGCGCATCAGGGCAATCGAGGTGAGCTCGGCGCTGTCGCCCAGAAAGGGCAGCTCGGCAAAAAGATAGGCCGCGAACTGCTTGCGCGAATAGCCATGGACCGAAAAGGCGACATCGGCCTGGCCGGTGCGCACGGCATCGAGATGCGCGGGCGGCGAGGCGACCGGCTTGGGCAGGCGTTTGAAGGTGATGCGGCCTTCGCTTTCCTTCTCGATGGCCTCCATCCAGGGGATGTAGATGTTCACATTCACCGGGTGCGACCAGGGGATCCAGGACGAATAGGTCAGCTCGGTCTGGGCCAGCGCCGCGCCGGCCATCATGCCGGCCGAGGCCAGCGCCGCCGTGGCGGTCGAGATCAGTCGTGTGATCATTTTTCTCTCCTGTTGGGTCCTTGTTTTGTCAAAAGGGTAACGCGCGCTGCGCGCAGTTGGCAACGTGCCTCACAAGTTCAGCATCCCGATGCTTGCCCCGCCGCAGACATAGAGCGTCTGGCCGGTGACAAAGCCGTTTTCCGGGTCGCAGAAGTAAAGAAAGGCCCGGGTGATGTCGCCGACCTCTCCCAGCCGGCCCACCGGGATGCGCTGCGCGAGGGCCGCCTCACGCGCGCTGTCCTTCTCGACGATGCCCCAGAAATTGTCGGTGCGCACCGGGCCGGGGGCGACGGTATTGACCGTGATGCCATGGGGGGCAAGCTCCAGCGCCCAGGTGCGGGCCATGCCGATCATCCCG
>JBCBKN010000504.1:0-1950 GCA_038521775.1 Pseudomonadota bacterium
ATGGCGCGAACCGGCGCCGATTATGCCGATGTGCTGGCCGAGGCCCAGCGGCTGGGCTATGCCGAGGCCGACCCCGAGGCCGATGTCGGCGGGTTCGATGCGGCCCATAAGCTCGCGCTGCTGGCGGCCATCGCCTTTGGCACCGAGGTCGATTTCGACGGCGTGGAGATCGACGGCATTCACCGCATCACCCTGGCCGACATCCGGCAGGCCGCCGATATGGGCTATCGCATCAAGCTTTTGGGCGTTGCACGGATGAATGCCGATGGGCTGGAGCAGCGCATGCAGCCCTGCCTGGTGCCCGCGGGCTCGGCGCTCGGCCAGCTTGACGGGGTCACGAATGCCGTGGCGATCGAGGGCGATTTCATCGGCCAGATTGCGCTGGAAGGCCCAGGCGCCGGGGCCGGGCCGACCGCCTCGGCGATCCTGGGCGATCTGGTCGACATTGCGCGCGGGGTAAACCGGCCGGCGCTTGGCCGTGCGGCGCATGCCCTGCGCCGGGCCGAACGGTCGCAGACCGGGTCCGAGGCGGCCTATTACCTGCGCCTGGCGCTGCGCGATGCGCCCGGCACCCTGGCGCGGGTCGCGACCTGCCTGGGCGAGGGCGCGATCTCCATCGACATGATGCGCCAATACGGGCATCGGGGCGCCAATGCACCCGTGGTGATTGTGACCCATCCAACCTCGCGCGCGGCGCTCTCGACCGCGCTGCGCGCCATCCAGCGGCTTGATGTGTGCAGCGATGAGCCGGTTGCCTTGCGTATCGAGCCTGAGTGACTGTGACAGCGTCGCCCGATCCCTGTTGGGGGTGAAACGTCACGCCCCTGCCGTTAAGATGCCGCAAAACCCCAATGATAAGGGACCAAAGGCTGGCCCGAATGCCGCAAGGAGGGAGCAGAGATGTCAGAGCAAACCGAGATCTTTTCCGACCGCATGCTGTCGCTGGGACTGGCGCGCGTCTCAGAGGCCGCGGCCATTGCGGCGGCCAAGCTGATCGGGCGGGGCGACGAGAAAGCCGCCGATCAGGCCGCGGTCGATGCCATGCGCACCCAGCTCAACATGCTCGACATCAAGGGCACCGTTGTCATTGGCGAGGGTGAGCGCGACGAGGCGCCGATGCTCTTTATCGGTGAGGAGGTCGGGAGTGGTACCGGCCCGGGGGTCGACATTGCGCTCGATCCGCTGGAGGGCACGACGCTCACCGCAAAGGACATGCCCAATGCGCTGGCGGTCATCGCCATGGGGCCCACAGGCTCGATGCTGCACGCACCGGATGTCTATATGGATAAGCTTGCCATCGGTCCGGGTTATGCCGAGGGGCTCGTCCATCTCGACATGTCGCCGACCGAGCGGATCAGGGCGCTGGCGGCTGCAAAGGGTGTTGAACCCGCGGAAATCACCTGTTGTGTGCTGGAGCGGCCCCGCCATCAGGAACTGGTGCAGGAGATCCGCGAGACCGGGGCGCGCATTCGCCTGATCCCGGATGGCGATGTCGCCGGCGTCATCCATTGTGCCGAGGCCACAAAGACCGGCATTGACATCTATATGGGCTCGGGCGGCGCGCCAGAGGGGGTGCTTGCCGCCGCGGCGCTCAAATGCATGGGCGGGCAGATCCAGGGGCGGCTGCTGTTTCGCAACGATGACGAAAAATCCCGCGCCGAGCGGGCGGGCATTACCGATCTCGACCGGACCTACAGCCTCGATGAGATGGTCACCCAGCATGTGATCTTTTCGGCAACCGGCGTGACCAACGGCTCGATCGTCTCCGGCGCACGGCGCGACGGCGATTATCTGGAGACCGAGACCATCCTGATGCGGTCCAAGACCGGATCGGTCCGCCGTCTGTTTTACCGCCAGCGCAACCAGTAGGCATGGGGTCACCGGTGGCTGCCATCGCTGTGGCCCCGCCTGCCTGCTGCCGGGCCGGGCCAGAGGCACCGGCGGAACCCC
>JBCBKN010000505.1:0-1950 GCA_038521775.1 Pseudomonadota bacterium
AGGATGGATAAGGTCTTCATCGCAGGCGGCACGGGCATGCTTGGCGCTGCCACCGCCCGGGAGCTGGCGGGGCAGGGCATCCAGACGATCGTGTCGAGCCGCAAGGCCAGCGATCCGACCGGCGCGGCGCTGGAGGCCGAGAGCGACCTGATCCGCATGGTCCAGCTCGACCTGCTTGACGGCGCGGCGGTGCGGGCGCTTTTTGAGCGGGAGCGGTTCGACGGCCTGGTCATGGTGGTGCACACGCACCAATACGCGCTGACCCGCGATGTGAACAACCAGATCTATCCGATCACGCTGAACTGTCTGGAGGCGGCCCGGACAACCGGCGTCGCGCGGATCGTCGTCGGGGGATCGATGGCGGTCTATGGCGGGATGATGCCGCCACTCACCGAGGACATGGCCTTTCCCACCGAGGTGGTTGCGGTCTCGGATGCCGATGAAGGGCTGATGAAGAAGTTCGAGGTCGCCACCAAACGGGCGCTCGAAATCCTCACCCTCGACTATGCAACGCCGTTTCAGATGGGCCTGTCGATCCCGCCTGGCACTACCAGCCCGGAACCGCATGCGCCACAGGTGGCGATCCTGCGGGCGCCGATGATGTTCGGGCCGGGCTATGCCGCCCTGGGCAGCCCGCTGGGCATCGCCGCCCATGTCGCGGCCGGGCGTCTGCCGCACTTCAAGGGCCAGATGGGCTATGGCCATGCCCCGGCCGAGGCGCTTTGGGCCGCGCTTGCCCCGATCCCGGCAAACTATGTCAAGGACAATGCCACCTGCATCCGCATCGCGCTCACCGCGGCGGCGTTGCCCCATTCTGTCTACAATATCGACAGCGGGTTTCCGCGCTCGCCCCGCGCGCAGCTTCAGGCGGTTCTGACCGTCGCGCCCGAGAGCGCCGATCGCTTTGGGATCGCCCCGGATGATCTGCCCGACAGCGGCCCCGATCTGGGCTTTTCGGGCGCGCGGTTCGCGCAGGATTTCGGCTGGGCGGGACAACACACGCTTGAAACCGCGCTGGGCGATTATGTCGACTGGCTGCGCACCCATCCGATCTGACACCGGACCATCGCTGTGATCGATTTTTACTTCGCCCCGACCCCGAATGGCTGGAAGGTTGCCATTCTCCTCGAAGAGCTTGGCCTAGCTTACACGCTCAAACCGGTCAATATCGGGAAAGGCGCGCAGTTTCAGCCCGATTTCCTGGCGATCAGCCCGGGCAACAAGATCCCGGCGATTGTCGATCATGACACGGGCGGCGATCCGGTCTCGGTGTTCGAAAGCGGGGCCATCCTGCTCTATCTGGCCGAGAAGACCGGGCAGTTTCGTCCCAAGGACCCAGGTCTGCGCAAGGAGGTCACCGAATGGCTGTTCTGGCAGACCGGGTTTCAGGGGCCGATGGCCGGGCAGCATTCGCATTTTCGCAACTACGCGCCGGATGAAGCGAAGTCCGGCTATGCGGCCGACCGATATCGCGACCAGTACATCCAGTCGCTTTCGGTGCTTGAGCGACGGCTCACCGGGCGCGATTGGATCGTCGGCAACGCCTATTCCATTGCCGATATGCAATGCTGGCCCTGGGTGCTGATCGCAAAGCCCATGGGGGTTCCCCTCGACGACCACCTCAATCTCGGCGCCTGGCGGGCAAGGATCAAGGAGCGCCCCGCCGTGCAGCGGGCCGTCAATCTGGGGCGCTGATCACCCGGCGATCACCCGGCGATCACCCGGCGATCACCCGGCGGTCTCGATGATCCCGGCGGCGGTTGCCAGTTTGCGCAAGATCGCCATCAGACCGAGATCACGCCGATATAGGTGCTGTTCTTGAGTGCGACCTCGCGCGGGCCCGCGCCGGGGATGACAAGCTCATAGGTCTCGCCTTCTCCGTCGAGACCGTCGAATTTGAACTCGCCGAACGCGTCGCTCTCCTGGGTGGCGATCACCTCGCCATCCCGG
>JBCBKN010000506.1:0-1923 GCA_038521775.1 Pseudomonadota bacterium
CCGCCTGCAGGTCGAACACCCGGTCACCGAGGCGGTCTATGGCGTCGATCTGGTGCGCGAGCAGATCCGCGTCGCGGCCGGGCTGCCCATGTCCTTTGACCAGGCAGCGCTTGTCCCCGCAGGGCATGCCATCGAATGCCGCATCAACGCCGAGCGGCTGCCCGATTTCGCGCCCTGCCCGGGCCGCATCACCACCTTTCACGCCCCCGGCGGGCTGGGCGTGCGGCTCGACAGCGCGATCTATGACGGCTACCGAATCCCGCCCCATTACGACAGCCTGATCGGCAAGCTCATCGTCCATGCGCCCGACCGCGAGGCCGCCCTGGCACGGCTCGACCGGGCGCTCACCGAGCTGATCGTTGACGGGATCGACACGACCGCACCGCTCTTTGCCGAGCTTGTTGCCGAGCCGGATATCCGCCACGGCCGCTATGATATTCACTGGCTGGAGAAGTTTCTCTCCCCCAAATGAGCAGGGTGGCGCGCAACGCGCAGTTGTGCAACGCTGGGGAATGTCCCGTCCGTTACGACCGCTGGAGATCACCCCGAGCCTGCTGTTGCGCGCCTATGCGGCCGGGGTGTTTCCGATGGCCGAATCCGCGGATGCCGACAGCCTCTTCTGGGTCGATCCCAAGCGCCGCGGGATCCTGCCGCTCGACGCGCTGCACGTGCCCCGCTCGCTGCGCAAATCGCTGCGGCGCGGCGGCTTTACCGTCACCGTCGACCAGGCCTTTGCCGATGTGATCGATGGCTGTGCGGCGCGCAGCGAAACCTGGATCAATGGCGAGATCCGCGACCTCTACATCACGCTCCACCGCATGGGCTATGCGCATTCGATCGAGGTGCATGACGACCAGGGCCTGGCCGGCGGGCTTTACGGCGTGCGCCTGGGCGCCGCATTTTTCGGCGAAAGCATGTTCTCGGTGCGCACCGATGCCTCGAAAATCGCGCTGGTCTGGCTGGTCGCGCGGCTGCGCAGCGGCGGGTTCATGCTGCTCGACACGCAATTCGTGACCGACCATCTGGCCTGGCTGGGCGCGGTCGAAATCAGCCGCGAGGCCTATCACAAGATGCTCGACACCGCATTGGAACGCCCGGCTCAGTTCTGCGCATTGTCGGCCGGCGCCTCGGTCGATGAAGTGCTGCAGGCCGCCACCCAGACATCGTAACGCGGATGGTCGAGCGCCGAGAGCGCGGGGCTTGAGGCAAACATCCAGCCCGCAAAACTTGGCGCGTCGCGGCGGCTGTCGCGGATCACCAGATAGGCAAACGCATCCTCGCTCTCGCCCGGGCCGGGGCGGCGGCAGGATTTCAGCGTGATCTCCAGCCGCTCATAGCGCAGCGTGGTGCCGACCGGGATCTCGATCTCCGTCACCCGCCCGGTCATCTTGTCAAGCCCGCGCAGCCGCGCGCCGGGGGCCGCCACGCTCGTCACCGGCGGGCGCTCGGAGGGCAGGCTGCGCTCGGGCACCTCCTGGGTCGGGTCGCGATAGATCTGGTCGGCCGGCGCGGGTTTGAAGTGATCCTCATCGAGCGTCTGGCCCAGGACCGGGCTGTCGAGCACCGGGTTGCCAAGCGCAAGGGCGAGCAGAACCGTCCTCATGCCAGAACGGCTTTGAACCGGATGCGCACGTAATCGGCCGTGACCGCGCCGGCCCTGTCGCACAGGGCCGGGCCGACCAGGGCCGTGACCGCCGCCACCGCCGCCGGCCGCTCGGCCGGGGCAAGCTTGGCCAGCGCTGGGGCGGCCAGCACCTCCAACCAGGCCGGAAGCCCGGCCGGCACTGGAGTGGGGCGGGGAATGAGCGCGACCTCCTCCACCCGGAACCCCGCCGCCTCCAACGCCGCGCGCTGCTCCTCCGCGGTCGGGAACGCCCAGATATCCGTCAGATCGGTCGCCACGCCATGCTGCGCCAGCACCGC
>JBCBKN010000507.1:0-1839 GCA_038521775.1 Pseudomonadota bacterium
ACCGCAATCATCCGGCGGTAACGGGCGCGTTGGCCCGATGCCGCACGCAAGACGGCTGCAAGCTGCAGGACATCGTCCAGGCTGACCCGACGCATCGGCCGCGCTCAAACGCTGCGCGGCGGCTGCAGCGCGACCAGATGCACAGCCAGCCGCACTGCACCGGCTGAAAAGCTGCCGCCTTCGGCGCTGATCAAGAGATCGGTGTCCGAATAATAGCTCAGCGGCGATCCGGTGAGGCCGGCGGCATAGGAGTTGAGCCCGAGCCCCAGGCCCGACCCATAGCGGTTGGTCGATCCCGCAACGCCAAGCGACCAGCCCGTCGCGCCGCCCGAAATCGCGCTGATCACGCGCGCTGTGACCCCCAGAACCTGGGTCGCCGCCGGGATTGCGCCGGCAACAACCGATGTTGCCCCGGCCGCAAGCGTATGATCGACTTCCAACAGTCGCATAAGCGTCGCAGCACCGCCGGGCGAGGAGATATGCCCGTCGACAATCCAGTCGCTCCCGTCAAAGAGCACCAGCCGGCCGGTGGACCGGTCCGTGACCCGCCAGCCCGGCTCCGGCAGCATGAACATCCAACTGCCATTGCTCCACAGCGCCAGCTGCCCGTCATGGCCGGTCCATGCGCCCGTCGCACCCGAGGCCACGACATACGCGTCGCCGTCACCGGGCGATGCCGGCGCATCGGTCAGATCAAGCGACATCAGCCGCATGGCAGCCAACGCGTCGAGCCGCATCAGGGCTTCATTGACCGTCACATGTTTTTGGGCCTGAGCCGCGGCAAGCAGCGGCAGGGCAAAATGCGGCGTCTCAGTCATCGACGGTTATCCTTGCAAAGGGGCCAGTGCCGAAACCGGCCGAAACTTGAGCAATCTCGAGTTCAAAGGGCGTGGCGATGCCATCCGCCGTCTGATCGGCGGCCGAATAGGCGGCCTGGGGCGTCTCGACCATCCATTCCCGCACCAGCACTTGGGATGCAGTAACGCGGACCATATAGGCCTCGCTCTCCTCGGCCAGCGGCACGTCGAGCCCGGTCCAAACATCGCCGCCGCGCCGGGTCCGTCGGATCCAGGCGATCTGAAGATCGTTCGCCGCGTTGCGCCGGGCCGTCACATGCACGGGGGCATAAGGGCGCAGCCCGACACCGTCGAAGGCCTCCTCGAAATGCAGATAGGCCGGATCGGTATAGGGCAGCCGTGCCGGGCCGACCCGAAAGTTCCGGGTCAGGCCGCGATCGGCCGGCGCAAGGTCGATCTGCCCAGGCCCGCTGTCGAGCAAGACCAGATCGGCACCGGCCGGCACGACCGCATCGGCCAGAAACTCGGTCCCGGCCTGGCCGCGCAGAAACCCGCTCAGCGCGTAAATCCCGGTGCCGACAAGCTCGGCATCGCGAAACTGCACGATCTCCCAATCGCTCGCCCCCGATGCGCGAAGCGCGAGCGTGTTGGCGCCGTTCAGCACCTCAAGTTTCGAGCGCGACTGAAGAACGCCGCCATAGACCTTCACATGCACTGCGGGCTGACGCGACCAGGTCCAGGGCTGCGCTGGCTGCAGATCATCGAGCGTGTCTCCCACCACCGAGGGCGCCCGGAAGGTTGAATTGAGCCGGTAGCCGGCATCGCTTGCCGACATGAAGACATTGACCGGCCCGCGCCAGGGCGTGGCGGAGGCTGCAAGCCATGGCGCATGGGCCGTTTCATCGCCGCGCAGCAAAGGCAGGTCGAGAAACTGCGCGAACATGCCGGCCGGGATCGGCACGTCCGGCTGGGCATAGGCGCGGGTCGGTCCGACGGTTGGCCTATAGATCCCGGTCTCGACCCGCCGCGCCTCCATTTTGCG
>JBCBKN010000508.1:0-1828 GCA_038521775.1 Pseudomonadota bacterium
CAGGGCTGTCTGGGCCGATGGCCCGGCCGCCGGGGTCGCCGGGGCCTCGTCATGCTGCAGTGCACGCTGCGGATCGCGGGGGGGAACAAAGGCGCGGATCGCTTCTTCGGCCACATTCGCCGCATCCTCGGCCGTTATGTCTTTGGCCTGCGTGTCCTGAGCCAGCATGTCCTCAG
Organism: Pseudomonadota bacterium; assembly: GCA_038521775.1. Taxonomy (GTDB): domain Bacteria; phylum Pseudomonadota; class Alphaproteobacteria; order Rhodobacterales; family Rhodobacteraceae; genus J013. The sequence goes on from JBCBKN010000508.1 coordinate 177, forward strand.
CCTCCATCGAGGCGGCAGGCGCCGTCTCTGCCGCCGCCGCTGGCTGCGGCACGGCGACCGGACCTTCGGCCGAGGTCGTGCGCCGCAGGGTGTCGGGCCGGATATCGGCCCGGGGCTCGGCATCGATCCCGGTGGCCACGACCGACACCCGCATCGCACCGGCCATTTCCGGGTCGAGCGTCGAGCCGATGATGATATTGGCATCCGGGTCGACCTCGGTGCGGATCCGGTTTGCGGCCTCATCGAGCTCAAAGAGCGTGAGATCATCGCCGCCGGTGACATTGATCAGCACACCGCGCGCGCCCTTCAGGCTCACCTCATCGAGCAGCGGGTTGGCGATGGCCTTCTCGGCCGCCTCAATGGCACGGTCCTCGCCCGTGCCCTCGCCCGTGCCCATCATCGCCTTGCCCATCTCATCCATGACCGAGCGCACATCGGCAAAGTCGAGATTGATGATGCCCGGGCGGACCATCAGGTCGGTCACGCCTTTGACGCCCTGAAAGAGCACGTCATCGGCCATCATGAAGGCTTCGGTGAAGGTCGTGCGCTCATTGGCGATGCGAAAGAGGTTCTGGTTGGGAATGATGATCAGCGTGTCGACCACCGCCTGCAGCTCGGCAATCCCCTCATCGGCGATGCGCATGCGCTTGGTGCCTTCGAAGGAAAAGGGCTTTGTGACAACGCCGACGGTCAGAATGCCCATCTCGCGCGCGGTCCGCGCGATGATCGGGGCGGCCCCGGTGCCCGTGCCCCCGCCCATGCCCGCGGTGATGAAGCACATATGGCTGCCGCCCAGATGGTCGACGATCGCCTCGATGCTTTCGACCGCGGCCGAGCTGCCGATGGCGGGCTTCGCGCCGGCCCCGAGCCCCTGCGTGACCTGGGCGCCAAGCTGGATCGACCGCGGCGCGGAGGATTGCGCCAACGCCTGGCTGTCGGTGTTGGCCACCACGAACTCGACGCCCTCGAGATTCTTGGCAATCATGTTGTTCACAGCGTTGCCGCCGGCACCGCCAACGCCAAACACGGTGATATGCGGGCGCAAATCGCGCTCCTCTGGCATCCTGAGGTTGAGGGTCATAGGTCCGCCTGTATCGTGTCACCGCATTTGCGCGGCATTTCTCTGCTCGGTTGTTTTATGAGTCGGAAGACTAGCTCAGTTTTCAGCCCGGGTCACGCAAGTTTTTTGTTATTCTGCGGGTGGATGCACGATCTGGTGATGATCTGGCACAGACCAGAAGAAGTAGCGGCAGGCAATAGGGGCGCGCGCAACCATGCGCAGCGGCGGTTCATTTCACCGCAATTGCCCCGAGTGCACAGAGTTACTGTTTTTTCGATCTTCTCAATGCGTTATGGCCTGTTCCTAAGGGTTTGAACGCGCGCTATCCCGGCAAGAGCTGCTTTTTCTTCAAGTTTTACTTTAACTGAAAGGCTTAGTCCTTTGTTTCAAAACGTATATACCGCGCCAAACTCTACCAGTTTTCGCGAAACCAGCGCAGCGCCCGGCGCAACCGCATCGGGCCCTGACCGGCCGACAGCTCGAAATCCCAGCATTCGTCCTGCGGGCGCGCGGCATGGGCTGCCAACCCCACAAGTGCCGCAAACGGCGCCGTGGCCGCGGCCTGCGGCAGGCCCTGGATGCGCAGGGGCCG
>JBCBKN010000509.1:0-1828 GCA_038521775.1 Pseudomonadota bacterium
TCGCGCCGCTGATCGGGGTTCGCGAGGCCGGGGCGCTGTTGTCGGCCCGGGTTGTGGCGCATGCCGCGGACGGTTTGACCGAGCTGGCGGTCAGCGCCGGGCGGCTCGTCGTGCCCCATATTGCCGCCCCCCCTGGCGCCCGGTTGCGTGTGCGGGTTCCGGCCACCGACGTGATCCTCGCAACCGCACCGCCACGCGGGCTGTCGGCGCTCAACATCCTGCCGGTGCGCGTCGCCGGGCTGCGGCCCGGATCGGGCCCGGGCGTGATCGTGCAGCTGCGCGTGGGCGATGAGCTTTTGCTGGCCCGCATCACCCGCCGCTCCGCCGAACATCTGGGCCTTGCCCCCGGCCTGGCCTGCCACGCGATTATCAAATCGGTCTCGGTCGCGCCCGGCAATATCGGCGGGCCGACAACCGATGCCGGCGACATCGCCGGGTCGGCGGAACCGGCCTAGGGCGGCGAAACCGCACCGCGGCCCCTGTGACCAGCGGGCATCGGCGCCCCGCCTGCACCGGATGTTCACGATTTCGTGCAACACGGAGCATCAGCCCCGCCGCTACACCGGTCTTGCCTGTAAAGAGAGATCAGATTGATGGATTGCTCCAGCCGTTTTGCCATGTCCGGCCGTTCTGGCCGCGGCTGGCTCGCCCGGATTGTCGCGCTTGCCGCAGTGGCGCTGACCGCCGCCTGCACGCCGCCGCCGACACAGCAGGCCCCGATTGTCGCCAAGACGCCGCCCCCGCCCAGCTTTCAGGACCATCTCGATCGGCTCAATATCGACTACACCGTGCCGCGTACGGGCAAGGCGATCCTGGTCAACATCCCGGGTTTTGAAGTCATCGCGTTTGAGGATGGCGAACCGGTGCTGCGCAGCCGCGCCATTGTCGGCACTCCGCGCAACCAGACCCCGGTGATGGAGACCCACACATCGGTGGTGCGGTTTCGACCCAGCTGGCGGCCGACGCCCAGAATGGTGGCAAGCGGGGCCTATAAGGATTTCCGCCGACCGCCGGGGCGCAACAACCCGCTGGGTCTTGCCGCGATCCGTCTGGAACCCGGCATGCTGATCTATCTTCACAGCACCAACCGCCCCCAGCTTTTCAGCCGCGACGCGCGCGCGCTCTCGCATGGTTGCGTGCGGGTGGAAAACTGGGAAGCACTGGTTGCCTGGCTGCTGGAAATCGATGCGACCGAGGTCCAGCTGCATGCCAATGGCCCGGCGACCTTTGACATGCCGGCCGAGCCGATCCGGGTGACGATGGCCTACTTCACCACCTTCCCGGATGCGGAGGGACGCCCGGTCGTGCATAACGACATCTACCGGCGCGAACGCTAGGCTGCGAGCAATGCGCGCGCACTGCGCGCAATCTCGGCCTCTTCATCGGTGGGAATGACCAGCACCTTGACCGGCGCGGCATCCCGGGAGATCGCGCGGGCATGGGCGCTGTTGCGCGCAGGGTCGAGCGCCACCCCAAGCCAACCGAGCCCGTCGCAGACCCGCGCACGCAAAGCGGCCGAGTGCTCGCCGATGCCGGCCGTGAACACCAGCGCGTCCACCCCCTGCAGAACCGCCGCAAGCGCACCGGTTTCGCGCTGAATGCGCGCGGCAAAATAGTCGATCGCAAGCGCCGCCTGCGGGTCTGACGCGGCCTCAAGCTCGCGCATGTCATTCGATATGCCCGACAGGCCGAGCAGCCCCGCTTCATGGTAGAGAAGCCGTTGGATGGCCGCGGCATCCATCCGCTCCTCGGTCATCATGTAAAGCAGCACGCCGGGGTCGATCTGGCCGCAGCGCGTGCCCATCGGCAACCCGTCCAGCGCCGAGAA
>JBCBKN010000510.1:0-1809 GCA_038521775.1 Pseudomonadota bacterium
AAACTCTATCGTCTATGGTCAATGATCTGAAAGACCCTACCGATGGAGGGGCAATGCACGCAAGAGGAAGACAGCGTCTTCCACCCAATTGCCGCTAGACTGGTCCCGATTTTGGGAGACCCGCGCATGACCATGACCCGTCTGAAGCTGACCGAGTATCGTCTGGCCGACCGCTATACCCTCCCCGAAGGACGGGTCTTCATGACCGGCACCCAGGCGCTGACCCGGGTGCTCTTCGACCAGGCAAGGCGCGACCGCGAGGCGGGGCTGCGCACGGCGGGTTTCGTCTCGGGCTATCGCGGCTCGCCCCTCGGCGGGCTCGATCTGGAGCTCTGGCGCGCGCGCGAGCGCCTGCATGCCGATCGCATCGAGTTCCTGCCGGCGGTCAATGAGGATCTGGGCGCCACGGCGGTGCTTGGCGCACAACAGGTCGAGACCGAGCCGGGCGCCGAGGTGCAGGGCGTGTTTGCGATGTGGTATGGCAAGGGGCCGGGGGTCGACCGCTCGGGCGACGCGCTCAAGCATGGCAACGCCTACGGCTCCTCGCCCCATGGCGGTGTGCTGGTGGTTGCAGGCGACGACCATGGCTGTGTGAGCTCGTCGATGCCGCACCAATCCGACGTCGCCTTCATGGCCTGGTTCATGCCCACGCTGAACCCCGCCAATATCGGCGAGTATCTGGCCTTTGGCGAATACGGCTACGCGCTGTCGCGGTTTTCGGGCATGTGGGTGGGGTTCAAGGCGATCTCCGAGACCGTGGAAAGCGGCGCCTCGATCGAGCTTCGGCCCGACCGGCGCTTTGCGCAGCCCGATTTCACCGCCCCTGCCGGTGGCCTGCATTACCGCTGGCCCGACCTGCCCGGCCCCCAGATCGAAGAGCGGATGGAGGCCAAGAAACATGCCGTCTGGGCCTTTGCCGCGGCCAACCCCATCGACCGCGCGATCTATGGGCTGGCGAACGCGCGCTATGGCTTTGTGACCACCGGCAAGGGGCATCTCGATCTGATGGAGGCGCTGCGCCTGCTGGGCCTCGACGAACGCGCCTGCCGGCGGCTGGGGATCGACATCTACAAGGTCGGCATGGTCTGGCCGTTGGCCCCGCGCGGCGCGCTCGACTTTGTGCGCGGTAAGGCCGAGGTGCTGGTGGTTGAGGAAAAGCGCGGCATCATCGAAAGCCAGCTTAAGGAGTATTTCTACGACTGGCCCGGCGACAAACCCCAGCGCATGGTGGGCAAGAACGACGAGACCGGCGCGCGGCTGATCCCCTGGACCGGCGAGCTTGCGCCGCGGCTGCTCGCCCCGCTGGTCGCCGCCCGGCTGGAGGCGATCTTTCCCGGCGCGGGGCTGGTGGCCCGGGCCCGCGCGCTTACCGAAACGCCGCCGCCGCGGCTGGCGGTCGCCGGCGCGACCCGCACGCCCTATTTCTGCTCGGGCTGCCCGCACAACACCTCCACCCGCGTGCCGGAAGGCTCCAAGGCGCTGGCCGGCATCGGCTGCCATTTCATGGCGAGCTGGATGGACCGCGAGACCTCCTCGCTCATCCAGATGGGGGGCGAGGGGGTGAACTGGGCCGCCTCCTCGCGCTTCACTGGCAAGGGCCATGTCTTCCAGAACCTAGGCGAGGGCACCTGGTATCACTCGGGCTCCATGGCCATCCGCCAGGCAATCGCGGCCAAGGCCAACATCACCTACAAGATCCTCTACAATGATGCTGTGGCAATGACCGGCGGCCAGCCGGTGGACGGGCCGGTGAGCGTGCAGGCCATTGCCCATATCTGCCGGGCCGAGGGCGTGCGGCGCATCGCACTC
>JBCBKN010000511.1:0-1803 GCA_038521775.1 Pseudomonadota bacterium
CCGGCCGGCGCGAGTTGTGGCTTTTTCTGATCACCGTGCCCTTTTGGACCAACCTTCTGGTGCGCACCATCGCCATTCAGGAGCTGATCCGCGCCGAGGGGGTGATCAACCTCATCCTCCTCTGGATCGGGATCATCGACGCGCCCATCCAGATGATGTTCACCAATTTCGCCATCGCGTTCGGCATGACCTATGTCTATCTGCCGCTGATGGTGCTGCCGGTCTATGCGGCGATCGACAAGCTCGACTTCCGGCTGGTGGAGGCCGCGCATGACCTTTATGCGGGCCGCTGGACGACCTTTCGGCGCATCATCCTGCCGCTCATCAAACCGGGGATCATCGCAGGCTCGATCCTCGTCTTCATCCCCTCGCTGGGCGCATATGTTACGCCGCGGGTGCTGGGCGGGGGCAAGAACCTGATGTTCGGCAATCTTATCGAGCTGCAATTCGGCCAGGGCCGGAACTGGCCCTTGGGGGCGGCCCTCTCGCTCACGCTGATGGCCGCGGTGATGGTGGCGCTGATCTGGTATGTGCGCGTCACCTCGCGTGAGCAGCGCGATGGCTGAGGTCAGCCAAGAGACGCCCGCCCGCGCCGAGCCCGCGGCGCAAAAGGCCGCCCGGGCCGCCCGCCCGGCCCGCGCCTATTCGGTGCGCGCGCTGCCCGGCTTTGCCGCCGTGGCGCTTTTTACCTTCGTGGCGCTTTACGCCCCGATCATCATCCTGGTGGTCTATTCCTTCAATGAGGGCCGCTCGCTTGCGGTGTGGGAGGGCTTCAGCCTGCGCTGGTACGCCAAGGCCGCGGCCAATGAGGCGGTGCAGGATGCCGCCTTCCGCTCGCTCTACCTCGCCGGTCTTGCCGCGACCATCGCGACGCTTGCCGCCACCATGGCCGCGCTGGCCACCACCCGCACGCGGCGCTTTCCCGGCCGCACGATGATCTATGCGCTGATCAACCAGCCCCTGATGGTGCCCGAGATCGTCACCGCCGTGGCCCTCCTCATCGTCTTTGCCTGGGTCAAGGTCGCCACCGGCCACACCAGCATGGTCTATCTGATCGCAGGGCACACCGCCTTTTGCGTGCCCTTTGCCTATCTGCCGATCCGCGCACGGCTGGAGACGATGGATCTGTCGCTGGAAACCGCCGCGGCCGATCTTTACGCCTCGCCCTGGCAGGTCTTTCGCCGCATCACCCTGCCGCTGATGATGCCGGGGATCATTGCGGGCTATATGCTCGCCTTTGTCATCTCGCTCGACGATGTGGTGATCACGGAATTTGTGAAATCCGCCGGGCAGGAGACCTTGCCCACCTATATGCTGGGCCAGCTGCGCCGGGTCGTCACGCCCGAGGTCAATGCGATCTCGACCGTCATCCTGGTTGCCGGCGCCACCCTGGTGTCACTCTTCTTCTGGTTCAGCCGCAACCGCCGCTGAGCCCACCAAACAGCCGGCCGCAGAAGCCGGCGCAAGACCGGAACCCTCAACACGGAGAACGACAATGACAAGAACGGCACTGAAACGGACGATGGCAAGCCTGACAGCGCTGGCCCTGGCAGCTGGCCCTGCCCTGGCCCAGGAGCTCAACATCTACAATTGGGGCAACTACACCAACCCCAAGCTGATCGAGAAATTCGAGGCCGAGACCGGCATCAAGGTCACCATCACCGATTATGACAGCAACGACACCGCGCTGGCCAAGGTCAAGGCGGGCGGCCATGGGTTCGACATTGTCGTGCCCTCGAACGGCTATATCCCGATCTGGGTTGGCGAGGGGCTGTTGCTGGAAACCCGCCCCGACCAGATGGA
>JBCBKN010000512.1:0-1769 GCA_038521775.1 Pseudomonadota bacterium
ACCAGAACGGCCAGCGTGTGCCGCTCATGCCGCTCGGGCAGGGTCGAGCGCAGGTTATAGGCCGATTTCGCGGTCGAGCCGGGTTTGATCGCAAGCGGCGACATCAGGGGTCCTTTCTCTTGCCGTCAGCGCACCGAGCGCCCACATGAGCGCGCTGGTGGGCGCTTTGTGCAGGCGCGGTTCGGGGGCGCGATGTGATGCGCATTTTTAACATTCCTTACAAGGCCTTCATCACCGGGCTGACCAGCCTGCTGATCCTGGGCGGCATGGGGTGGATCGAGATCGTCAACCGGCCCATCCTGGCGGCCTTGGAGCGCGAGGGCGTGCCCGCCACCGCAGAGATCACCGAGATGGTCGCGTTCTGGCATCTCTACCGAACCGTGGAGCGCCCGTTCAAGCGGGTCTATTATGTCTTCACCACCGCCGATGGGCAGGAGGTCGAAGGCTCGCGCACCCAAACCAAGAGCGAATGGCGCCGGTTGCGGATCGGCGGGCCGGTGGAGGTGGTCTATCTGCCCGACCGCCCGCATATCCACAGTGCCAGCATCTCGCATGGCTATGCCGGGCGCTGGATGATCTGGCTTTTGCTGCCGCTCATGCTGCTCTGCGCCGGGCTGAGCCGGTGGTATTGGCGGCGCAACTATACCGGCCCACCCAGGCTCTGGCCCCCAATCCAGCTCGGCTGAGTTAAAGTGCGTCATCGGGCCCTTTGAGGGTGGCCTCTTCGATCCCGTCCGCGGCCTGCAGGATGTCAAACACCGCGTCGCGCAAGGCAATCACCCGGTCCTCAACACTGATCTTGCGAAACAATTTGCGCGCGGGGCGAAGGGTGGGTGTGTCTGGCGTGATCGTGGCCAACCACTGAAGGGGCGGCTCGGTGGTCAGGTTCTGCAATCCCACAGGCAAAAAATACCCACCATCATGCTCGATTTCGACCCAGCGGCCCCAGTCTTCCGCAAAGTTGTTTGCAACTCGATAGCCATGGTCGTTGAGGGGGGCGGCCATGAAATCGGCCGCCTCCTTGGCAAAGCGCCCGGGATTGATCCAATCCTCATGATCGGCCTCCTCATCCAGCTCACCCGGTGTCGGTTTGAAGCGGTCCGTCTGAAAGGTGATGAGGGTGTCAAGCGCCATGGATCCTCTCCTTCCGGCCCCGGGCCGCTGGGGCCCGTCGCCGTGACTAGACCAGCACCGCGCCGCCGGCATCGATGGCGCCCGAGGTCGCCGCATCGCCCAACAGCATCTCATTGTGCGCCTTGCCCGACGGGATCATCGGGAAGCAGTTTTCGTGCTTTTCCACCAGGCAGTCGAAGATCACCGGCCCGTCATAGGCGAGCATCTCCATAATCGCCTCGTCGAGATCGGCCGGATCGGTGCAGAGGATCCCCTTGCAGCCGAACGCCTCGGCAAGCTTCACGAAATCGGGCAGCGCGTCGGACCAGGAATGCGAGTAGCGCTCGCCATGCAAAAGCTCCTGCCATTGGCGCACCATGCCCAGCCGCTCATTGTTCAGGATGAACTGCTTGACCGGGGCGCGGAACTGCACCGCCGTGCCCATCTCCTGCATGTTCATCAGCCAGGAGGCCTCGCCCGCGACATTGATGACGAGCGCGTCGGGATGGGCGATCTGCACCCCGATGGAGGCCGGCACGCCATAGCCCATCGTGCCTAGCCCGCCCGAGGTCATCCAGCGATTGGGATCCTCAAAGCCCAGGAACTGCGCCGCCCACATCTGATGCTGGCCGACCTCGGTGCAGATATAGCGGTCA
>JBCBKN010000513.1:0-1755 GCA_038521775.1 Pseudomonadota bacterium
CATCGTCTATATCTATGCCAGCCACGGCTACCTGCTGGCCAATTTCATCGACCCGCGCATCAACACGCGGACCGACGAGTATGGCGGCAGCCTGGAAAACCGCCTGCGCCTGACCCGCGAGTTGATCGAGGAGACGAAGGCCGCCATCGGCGATCGCTGTGCGGTGGCGGTGCGGATGAAGGCCGATGAGACGATCGGCGCAGATGGCGCGCCGGAGGCGGGCGAGCGGCGCGAGATGTTTGAGATGCTCGCCGAACTGCCGGATCTGTGGGATGTCAACATCGCCGACTATACCTGGGAGATGGGTGCCTCGCGCTTTACCCCCGAGGGCGCGCTGGAGCCCTATATGGCCTGGGTGAAGTCGGTCACCACCAAGCCCGTGGTCAGCGTGGGGCGCTTTACTTCACCCGATGCGATGGTCGCCCAGATCAGGCGTGGGGTGATGGATCTGATCGGTGCCGCGCGTCCCTCGATCGCCGACCCCTTCCTGCCCCGCAAGATCGAGGAAGGCCGGCCGGAGGACATCCGCGAATGCATCGGCTGCAACATCTGCTATTCGGGTGACAGTCTGGGCGTGCCGATCCGCTGCACCCAGAACCCGACCATGGGCGAGGAGTGGCGCCGCGGCTGGCATCCGGAGCGGATTTCTCGCGCCCGCAGCCCGGCAAGCGTGCTGGTGGTCGGCGCGGGTCCCGCCGGGCTGGAGGCCGCACGCGCGCTGGGCGCGCGGGGCTACCGGGTGATGCTTGCCGAGGCCGGGCGTGAGCTCGGCGGCCGCGTGGCGCGCGAGGCAAAGCTGCCGGGGCTTTCGCCCTATATCCGGGTGCGCGACCATCGTGTGCAGCAGCTCGGCCTTATGCCCAATGTCGAGATCTTCCGCGAAAGCCGCCTCACGGTGGCGGATGTCTTTGAGGTGGGCGCCGACCATGTCGCCATAGCAACGGGCGCGCGCTGGCGGCCCGAGATCTTCGACGGCAAGACCTTTGTCGGGCTTGGCGGGCCGGTTTTCACGCCCGACGACATCATGGATGGTCGCCTGCCCGAAGGTCCCAGCGTGTTGTTCGACAGCGAGAACTATATCCTGGGCGGGGTGATTGCCGAGAAACTGCGCAACGCGGGCCTTCCGGTCACCTATGTCACCGCGGCCGACGCTGTGTCCGCCTGGGCCGGCAACACCTCCGAGCGCTGGCGGGTGCGCAGCCATCTGATGGAACTGGGCGTGGAGATCGTCACCGCCCACGGCCTCGGCGCTTTCGACGGGGCCAGCGCAACGCTGACCTGCAGCTATTCCGGCAGGCCCCGACCCGTTTCGACCGGCGCGGTCGTGCTGGTGACGGGCCGTGCGCCGCGCGACGGGCTCTACCATGACATTCTTGCAACGGTGGGCGGCGATGCGTCGGCTTTGCCCTTCACGCTGACGCGGATCGGCGATTGCGAAGCGCCGGGTCTGGTTGCCCAGGCCGTCTATTCCGGGCGCCGCTATGCCGAGGAATTGGAGGCTGAGATCGACCGCGACGCCCCCTTGAAGCTTGAGCGCCCCAGGCTCGATCTCACCGCACCCGCGCATCGGACCGCACCTGCCGTAAAGCCGCTGGAACCGGTGGGTCTCGACCCGGCCTATCTCAGCACCCTTTTGCGGTATTGGGAGGAGGAGGTCGAGGGCGAGGCCTATTTCCGTGCCTTGGCAGACCAGCTCTCTGACCGCCAGCAGAAGGAAAAGATGACCCTTCTGGCCGAGGTGGAACGCCACACTGC
>JBCBKN010000514.1:0-1626 GCA_038521775.1 Pseudomonadota bacterium
AATTGCCAGTCCTGGCCGCGCGTTCCGGGGCGGCCACGTGTCCCATCGAAACCTGTCGCTGACAGCACTGCCGGCTCCGCAGCGGTGACCGAACACCGATAGAACCCAGACCGGGCGCCTATCGGGCGCCGCCCGAACACCGATGAGGCGCCGATCGAACACCGCTGCCACAGAACGCGCCGCGCGCCGCCGAGATCGGACCGGTGCAGCCGCGGGACCCGCCGCGCCAGCGGCGGGCTGGGCCCAAAGCGCGGATGCGCATCGGCAGATGCGCGGTCGCGCGCGGGAGCCCTTCCGGCGGCATTCATGACCTGAAGGGCGTACAGCGCACCGGCACTGCCAGTCTCAACGATCTGCTGGAACGTGTGGCTTTCACGCAGGCGCGGTCAGGCGGCTTTCACGCAGGCGGCGGTCACACCATAGGCGATCTCTTCGCGCCCTACGTCCCCCCGTCGAAATCAAGCCCCATCGCGCCATAGCGGTCGCGCTCATCCTGCCAGTTCGGACGGACCCGGACCTGCAAAAAGAGATGCACGCGCCGCTCCAAAAACCGTTCAAGCTCACCGCGGGCCCGCGCGCCGATCTCCTTGATCCCCGCCCCCTTTGCGCCCAGCACGATGCCCTTATGCCCGTCCCGGCCGACATAGATCACCTGGTCGATCCTGACCGATCCGTCGCGCCGCTCCTCCCAGCCCTCGGTCTCGACGGTCAGCTGATAGGGAAGCTCTTCATGCAGGCGCAGCATCAGCTGTTCACGGGTCGTCTCCGCGGCCAGCATCCGCAGCGGCAGATCGGCGATCTGATCCTCGGGGTAAAGCCAGGGCCCCGCCGGAAGCTGCCCGGCCAGCCAGGCTTTCAGATCGGCAATCCCGTCGCCACGCTCGGCCGAGATCATGAAGGTGGCGGCAAAGGCGCATTGCGCGTTCAGGGAGGCAGCCAGCGCCAGCAGCTCGGCGCGCCGCACCCGGTCGATCTTGTTGATCGCCAGCACCAGCCGCGCCGGCGGCCGTTCGGCCAGAGCCGACAGAATGTCCTCCACACCCGCCGTGATGCCGCGATGCGCCTCGACCAGCAATAACACAATATCGGCATCGGCCGCACCGCCCCAGGCCGCCGCCACCATCGCCCGGTCAAGCCGGCGGCGGGGCCGAAACAGCCCCGGCGTGTCGACGAAGACGATTTGTGATGCATCGGCCAGCGCCACCCCCCGGATGCGGAACCGCGTCGTCTGCACCTTATGGGTGACGATCGCGATTTTGGCACCGACCATGCGGTTGAGAAGCGTCGACTTGCCGGCATTGGGCTCGCCGATCAGGGCCACAAACCCACAGCGCGACGGGTCGGCCTGGGTCTCATCGGCCGCGCCTTCAGCCATTGCGCGACCGTGCCTGTGCCGCATCCAGCTGGCCCAGCAGCTCGGTTGCCGCGGCCTGTTCGGCCGCCCGTTTGGTGCCGGCGCTGGCGCGCGACCGCTCGCCGCTCGCAAGCCGGGCCTCGATGGTAAAGCGCGGCGCATGGGCCGGGCCGTCGCGATCGGTCTCGACATAATCGGGCGGCGGCAGCCCCCGCGCCTGGGCCCATTCCTGCAGCCGCGATTTGGCATCGGTCACCGCCGCATCGCGGGCC